>NZ_CEZJXU010000001.1:0-28756 GCF_983023055.1 Dethiosulfatibacter sp.
TTGCTTCCCTATATATTTCTCCAATATTATTAAGTATTGAAGCTTTCAAGTTCACGTCTTCATTTATTTCAAGATCCTCAAGAGCCTTGGTAAAGTTTTCAAGAGCACTTGAATAATCTCCAAAATAAAAATATATGATACCTATAATATTTCTAGCTTTTATGATTCCTTCTATATGGTTGTTTTCCTTAAAAATATCCAAAGCTTTAAAAGCATAGTCAAGACCATTTGAATAATCCGACATGACCCGGCATGCATAGGCCATTTTATAGTAGGCCTGTCCCTTTTCAATTTCAAGACCGTTTTTTTCAGCTAGTTCATAGGCTCTTACAGCAAGATCATATGATTTACCTGGATTTTCAAGAGCAAGTTCTTTTGATTCTGTAAGCATCGTCCTAATTTCATTAACCATTTTCATCCCCCTTTGGATGATAACTTCAATTAACTTATAATAAATCTAAATATTGCTTAATAAGTATTCATTATATCATATTTTTGTTGTTGTTTGAATAGTGTTCTAATATTTCTCTCTTGTAATAATTAAACTTCTCATCCATGGACTTATCCATAAGATTTTTACATTCACCTTCAAACTCAGGAATTATTTCCATATACTTCCCTTTTTCTCCTGCACTAAGCATAACTATGCGATCCGCAAGTAGAAGAGCCTCATCAATATCATGGGTTATGAAAACAATGGCAGGATAATATATCTTTCTTATTTCAACCATAAGCTCCTGTATCTTAAGCCTTGTGAAGGAATCAAGGGCTCCAAAGGGCTCATCCATTAAAAGCATGCCTGGTTCCAGAACCAATACCCTTGCCAGCGCAACCCTCTGCTTCATACCTCCAGATAGTTCTTCCATAAAGTAATCAGAATAGCTTGCAAGATTTACTTTTTCAAGAACATCCATGACTTTTACTTTTATATTGCCCTCATTCATCCTCCTGATTCTCAGACCATAGGCTATGTTGTCATATACGTTTAACCAAGGAAAAAGTGCATCTTTTTGAAAGACCACTGCCCTGTCACCTGAAGTTCCTTTCACCTTTTCTCCTTCAAACAACAACTCACCGGAATAATCATTGTCGAATCCTGCGGCCATCTCAAGAAAAGTGGATTTACCGCAACCACTGGGACCTAAAAGAACTACGAGTTCATCTTTTTTTACATTAAGGTTGAAATCTTCGAAGAGAATTATTTTACCATTCTTGTTTTCAAATTCTTTGTTGAGATTTTTTATTTCCAATATTTTTTCATATTCCATAATGTCGTCCCCTAAGTTTTGAAAGAAATTTAAATATTCCTACAAGAATATAATCACTGATCCATCCAAGTATTGCTATTATTACCATGCTCATAACTACGACATCTATATGTCCAAGCATCCTTGCATCCATCATAACCGCTCCAAGTCCCTGTGATACTCCTGTAATTTCACCAAGAACCAGATAAGCCCAGGATACTCCCAAAGCAAGTCTCAGTCCCGTTATCAAGGAATCAAGTGATGCAGGCAATATTACAGTATAAAATATTCTGGATTTTGACGCACCCATCATTTTTGCACTTTTTATATATATTTCAGGGACCTTTGCAGCACCTGCACATACATTGATATATACAGGAAAAAACGCTGCAAGGGCAATTAAAAAAACTGCAGTCTTCTGCCCTACTCCAAACCATACGAGGGCAACAGGAAGCCATCCTATTCCAGGAACCGCCTTAAGCCCATTTATGAAAGGATTTACAAGTCCGTTGAATTTATCACTTCTACCTGATGCATATCCGAGCAATATTCCCAAGATTGACGCAATCAAAAATCCAGCCAACACCCTACTTATACTTGCTGCAAAGTGTATATAAAAAGTGCCGGAATATGGGGTCAAATCCATATTTCCAGCAATAAAGTCCCATCCTATTTTTAAAATACCAAAAGGTGAAGGCAGCAAATAGGAGGGAACAAGATTTAACAGGTTAGCAAAATACCATACAGCTAATAAAATCATAGGAACTATCAATCCTATATACTTTCTCCTATTCATTTAAACCTCCTCTATTTTATTATTTATTTTGGATTTAACTCATGTAATTTCATTGCATTTTCAACAAAACTTGTGTCGAAAAGCTCTTCCATGTCAGGAATATTGTCTATGATGCCAAGCTCCATCATTCTTTTAGCTAGTTTTTCAGCCTTTAATATATACTCTTCATCTATATTCCATGCAATTTCCATGTTGCCAACAGCTATATCCAGAACCGCATCGTCCGTACCGAATTTTGCAGCTTCAGACATCCAAAATTCCCTTTCCAGCTTAAGATGCTCACTGGATTTCACATGTGCTGTAACTAGAGCTTGAATCTTATCTTTCGAATTTTCTATCCTGTCTTTTGTTGTTATCATTGCACCGTTTATTGTACCAATGGAATCATCAAAATATGGATAAGCAATCACCTTTCCATAACCTTCAATTTCCGCCACAGATGGAAATGGCTCTCCGCTACAGAAAGCATCTATATCTCCATTTGCCAGTGCCTGACCCATATCGAAGAAGTCAATCCTTATCAAATCCACGTCAGTTTCAGGATCCAGTCCTGCCTTTTCCAGTGTTTCAAGAAGCAGTATATGATGCATTGTTCCAGGCACATATGCAATCCTTTTATACTTCAAGTCTTCAATTTTTTCTATTCCTGAATCTGTTCCTACTACAAGAGCGGAGCACTTGTTGCACAGTGATGACACTATAACTACTGGCTCACCCTTTGATGCAGCAGTTATGGCTGTCACAAGGGTTGTTCCCGTCATGTCAAGGTTGCCGGCCAACAGTGCTGTTTTTTGGTCTCCCGGATTTGTAAATGGCAGAACCTCTATATCGTCTTCAAGATAATCCTTGTAATAAAAGGGCTGTATGGTCTGGGCCGTCTTCCACGTTCCAACCTTGTAACCTTCCTGAGTGCTACCGCATCCAGTCAACAGAAATATAAGAATCAAGACCAGTGCTGTTGTTTTTTTCATAATATTCTTAATCAATTTCATAACCTGCTTCTTCAAACCAGGTTTTTGCTCTATTGGCGTCAAACCTGTCCCAGTCACTGCAGCATTCTTTCTCAGCCCTGGGTACTGCTCCAGTTTCAACAACTACAACATTTGCTCCCCATTCCATTGCCTGTCTGCTTGGTGGGTGGACGCAGATATCCGGTGCATTTTTCCCTGCTCCGATTCGTGTAACCGCTACAATCTGTGCCAGTCTTTCAGGAGACAGTTCCCCCTTTTCCTCAAGGGGTGTGCCCTTTATGGATACTCTTGCCATTGCACCTGACAAAACCGCACCGTAGTCTAATCCGGTATTAAAGATCCGAACTATTTCCTCGTTTGAATGTTCAGGTCCTACCGGTTCTACAAGGTAGGCAAGGGACATATCCGTATTCTGAACAGATGAAAGTGTTTCCAGTCTGTCCTGTATTTCAAATTTGGTATCCTTTCCTTCCCCTAATCTCAATGTATGATAAACTATATTTATTCCCGATTCTTTCATTTCCTTGGCTTTGAGTTTTCCAAACTCTCCAGTGTTTGCAACCAATCCATAGTCTCCAGGGACTTCCCTTCTGACTTTTTTAGCCAGGTCGTTCAACCTGTCTACTCCATAGTACTGGGTAGTCCTCAAAGTCACCCATGAGGCACCCTCTATTACATATTTTCTTACCTGGTCTATTACTTCCTCATCTGTCCATTCATGCCTTCCTTCAAACAAGTTCCATTCTTCTCCAAAGGAGCAAAAGTCACAATTCATGGAACATGTCTGGTAGTCAATACCTATGGAAGCCCAGATTTTTCCTTTGTTATCTACAACCTTTCCAGCCAGTTCTCTTGCTTTTTCTCCAAGATAAACTGCATTTTCAGAATCCGAATCCAGTTCAAGAAATTCAATGAGAAGACTTTCGTCTATTCTTTTTCCTTCCAATGCCAAATTGTATGCTAAATCAATTTTACTTTTCATAATCTCCATTTCTCCTATTATATAAGTTTTTCGCCTTCTTCAATTATATTTCCAATATATTTATGATAACCTTTAAGGGTCTCTATCCATGATTTATAACATTTCCTGCCCTCTTCAGTTATTGAATAAACTTTTTTTGCAGGTCCAGTCTCCTGGGTTTCCCACTCAAAGGTAAGTATTTCTTGTCCCTGCATTTTGCTTAGGGTTCTGTAAATTCCAGTACTGTCAGGCACATCTCCCCCAAGGCTCCATTTTTCTTCTATCTTTTTGAGTATCTTGTAACCATAAAGCCTTTCCTGCATAAGTATTTCAAGTACTACTGGCTGAATGAGCTTATCGAGATTATTGCCCATGCATGAACATTTCTTTATGGTTTTGTTTCCTATTGTATTTTCACAACATTTGCTGTTTTTTTCTTCCATTATATGATTTCCTCCACTATAAGACTTAGTCTGATACTAGATTAACTCATATTAACAATTGTTTCTATAAAAAATTTTATGCTTTTTAGTCTATCCTTTTGGTTTTTACGACAATTAAAAAATTCTCTCGGCGATTCGAGAGAATTTTTTGGTAAATTTTTATCTTTTAATCAATACATCTTACAAATACATGAAAAATTCATCCACCAGTCCCGTATAGTTTCCATTAACTATAAGGTGATGGTTTCCAATGCTTTCCCTTAAGAAGTAGTTTACATCCTTGTTCATTAGAAGCTCTATCTGGCTTCTGCAGAGATTATTCTGTGAAAGGTTCTTTTGAATTTCACATCCTGAAACAAAATAACTCTCAAGATCTCCAGAAGCTTTGAATACCGTTGCATCTCCCAAAGATATCTTGCCCCTCAATGCTACACCTATTCCTGATTCAAAATGGGTATCAAGTTCATAGCTTTCAGGCATGTTTATCGGAAGTGTACAGTGAGCAAATACTATTTTGTTTTCTTCAACATCAATTTTTGAAGGATTGGCCATAAAAACTGGATTATCTGTTAGGTAGTGAATAATCGCCATTGATATCAATGCCGGAATGTCTCCCTCACATCCTGCAGGAATTCCTTCTCCGTTGAGGATGGAAAGTGCTAGACATCCTGTATTGTGTATGTCGTCACCCAAAAGATCAAAACATCTCAATGTAAGTCCTGACAAATTATACTTTTCAGTCAAGAACTTTAGTGCTCCGTAGATATATAGGGCATCTTCAATTTCCTTCTCATCAAACTTCTTACCTTTCAGATCATTTACATATTTATTTTCATATTTGTGCTTGTTGTTGATTTCATGCTTAAGTTCCTTGATAGTAATGTCTACAAGCTCTATTCCAGCCTTATCATATAATCCTTCATAGTCAACATCACTTGCGATGAGCCAGTCCGAAGGTTTTCCCACTATTCCAAACCTTGCTCCTCTAAGTTTTTTTCTTGCCTTTACAACCTTATAGAGTATCTTTATCCTTGTAGCTATGTAGTTCGGATTTCCATGAAGTATTTCACCCTTAAGTCCGTTTTGCTTTAGAAAGGACAAAATCTCCATTGATGCTGCAAGTGAATTACTGTTGTCTGTAGACAATATGACATAAGGTGCACCAATTTTCTTATAAACTTCCTTGAAAAGATTTTCGGTTCCTCCAGTTTTAACAAAGGATATAACCATGTCGTACCGGTCTAAATCATCACCTATCACTTCCACAAAACTGCATCCCGCCCTTTCTTCAATTTCTTCAACGAAAGGCCTAAGAGTCTTGTCCAGCATTTCAGCATCAGCAAAGGATGAATTGAAAGAAATAATACCTATTTTCATGAACTTCCTCCGATTATTGATTATTCGTTGTCTTCTACTTCTTCAAGAAATATTCTTTCGTCAAATGTTCCACGAGCTTCTTTCCTCTTGATTTTTAAATAATCGATATGCATGGGCTCATAATCCTTGAACTTAACTATGTTATCAAGAACTTCAAAAACATCAGCCAGTTCTTCCTCATTGTCTGTTTCCCTGTATTCTTTGATTTCTTCAATTACCTTGTCAATGAGAGCCTTAAAATACTCTTCATCATTCAATTTTCTCGATGTCTGTTTTCTCCCGCTTTCTTCGATGAGTTGGGGAATTTTATCCCTTACAAGTTTGTTGTATGTAGTTTTCATGAAATCACCTCTGAATAGTATTTTTGTTCTTATATACATTTTATCCCTATTCGAAGGAAATTTCAAATCATTGTTAAAATTATTGTTCATTTATTTAAACAAAGGAACTGTATTAGATGAAAAATTCAGGCTCCTTCCTGCCTTTATTTTCCTCTTCAAGCTCATGTTTGTGTTTCAGATAGTTCACGTCATCATAGTATTTTGCTCCAACGGGACATTTCTTTACACAAGCTCCGCATTTTATGCATATTCCTGTGAATTTAGAAACATCATCACTGTCTATTGATCCCACGGGACATATATCCACACAAATCTTGCAGTCGGTACAATTTTCATTGGTCTTAGGCTTTATCTTTCTGAAATCGTAGACGTTCCCTTCTAAATCCCTTGGCCTGTAGTATGCTCTGTATGGCTTGTCACCTTTGATATCAATACATCCATCTACCTTGTCGTCTTTAATCTTTTCTGATATTTGAGTACCAAAGCTTTCTACAATTCCAATATCCTTTCCATCAGGCCTGCCCTCTGCCAGAATTTTCGAAAATGAATGCTCTCCAATAAATGCACCTGCAGCAATAATATTGAATCCTCTATCTTCCATTATATCCTTTAGCTCTATCAAAGCATCATCATAATTTCTGTTTCCATAGAGTACTATAGGTACAGCAAGGGCACCATTGCCATTCATGGTGTTCAGATACTTAAGAAGAATGTTCGGCACCCTTCCTGCGTATACTGGCACTCCTAGTATTACTATGTCATTTTCATTGGATTCAAAGGTCTTCTCCCTTTCCCCTGCCAAAGTAAAACTTTTGCTTTTAAATACTATATCTGCACCAATATTTTTACATATTGATTTTGCTACTGCTTCAACTGTTACTTGTGTTGTTCCCGTAGGACTGAACCATACGGCATGGACCCTTTTTACCATCTCTCCCATTTTATGCTCCTTGTATTTATACTTTGTGGATAAATGATATAACACTATTCAGTTTTATTCAAGTACATTGGACAAAAAAAGCCATCTTGCCAATATACGTTAATAAATTGGTAAGATGGCGCTATTATTAATTAAATTTCGCTAAATTTTTATCTTGTGTAACCAAACTTTATTCTGCTGTGATTTCTTTGTTCCATCTTTCAATCCATTCTGATTTAGAATTATTTATATAACTCCAGTCAAACATAACTAAAGATTCGATTTTTTCAGATCCATAGGACATATACTTAGCGCCGTCTTCAGATATTTCAACATCTACATTTGTAGGTGCTTCAAATAAAGATGCTGCAATTTTAGCTTGAGTTTCAGATTCAAGCATGAAATTTACGAATTTTTCTGCTATTTCTTTGTTCTCTGTTCCTTTTACTATATTCACTGTATTGTATCCAGCAAAATTACCTTCATCCAGTACTGCTATTTCAACAGGAAGATCTGAGAAATGCATGATTGGTACAAATATATCCATGAAAGGAGCCATTACAATTTCATCTCTTTCAAACATAGTGATTACATCACTGACACTTGTATAGAAATTGAAAATATTAGGCTTTAATTCTTCCATTTTTTCAAATCCAGCATCAATATCTTCCATGCTTCCGCCGTTCATTTCAGCCGCTTTAACTAGGAGCATAGGACCTGCAGTACTAGTTATATCAGGAATACAAATCTTATTTTCATATGCAGGATCCCACATATCAGCCCATGAGGTAGGAACTTTTTCCACTAGCTCAGAATTATATACTAAACCATATGATACAACTGAATAAGCTGGACCAAATCCATTAGGATCTATGGCATAATCATATAAATTTTCAATGTTTGGAATCTTAGCTGCATCGAATTTCTCGAATAAACCTTCTTCATTACCCATTACTGAAAAACAATCAGTCATAAGGGCAACATCAACTACAGGATTATCCTTTGTCGCTCTTATTTTATTCAATCTATCAGAGTTATTACCGATATCAAATACGATATCTACGTTGTTTTCTTCTTCAAAAGTTTTAACTATCTCTGTAAGTCCTTTTTCTGACGATCCACCCCAAGTTGCTACAACAAGTTGTGTTGGTCCCTCTGGTTGACAACCTGTAAAGGCAAATCCACATAGTGCGACAAGCATTAATGTTGCAATAATTCTAATCTGTTTCCTACTCATAATTTTCTTTTCTCCTTATTTTTTGAAAAATTTTATATTTTTACAGGGTAGTTTTATTGTGATTTCATTGCCAACATTTTTTTCGGAAAAGTCAGCAATATCAATACATAAATCAACTCCCATAAAGTCATCCGTGATTATTCTTGTAACTGCACCTTTGTAACTAACACTTTTAATACCAACAACAAAAGTGTTTTCAGAAGTATTATCCATCCCATCAACTATTCTGATATTCTCGGGTCTTATTGAGAATTGGATCTTTTCACCTACTGAACAATTCATGTTCTTATTGTATTGAGCTTTTATTTTTTTACCTGAAGAATTAATTATGCATACTCCTGCTTTTTCATCAATACTCTCTATTTCTCCATCTATGAAATTAGTATAACCCATAAAATCAGCAATGAACTGTGATGAAGGTTCTTCAAATACCTGTTTAGGTGACCCTATTTGTATTATCTCGCCAGTGTTCATAATGACAATTCTGTCTGCTATTGACATAGCTTCTGACTGGTCATGTGTAACCAGAATAGTAGTTATTCCAATACTTTGTTGTATGCTTCTAATCTCAACCTGCATTTCTTCACGCAATTTTGCATCTAGATTACTGAGGGGTTCATCAAGAAGCAATACATCAGGCTCCATAATAAGTGCACGTGCAACAGCAACACGTTGTTGCTGACCACCACTCAATTCTCTTGGATATCTCATTTCCAATCCATCCAGTTTAACCATTGAAAGAACACTTGCGACTTTTTCCTTAATATAATCATTCTTTTGTTTTTGGAGTTTCAATCCAAAAGAAATATTTTCAAACACTGTCATATGTGGAAACAATGCATAATCTTGAAAAACTATTCCTATATTTCTTTTATTTGTTGGTACATTGTTAATTTCTTTTTCTTTGATAGATATAATACCTTCAGTTGGTTCAATAAATCCTGCCAACATCCTTAGTGTAGTGGTTTTACCACATCCACTTCCACCAAGAAGTGCAACAAACTCACCTTTTTCGACTAAAAGATTCATATCTTTCACCGCAGTGAAATCACCAAATTTCTTAGTTATACCTTTTAACTCTAAATATGCCATCCAAATCCTCCATTTACTTCAAAAACATGTCTAAACCGACAAATTTTTCCATTATTATAATTGCACTTACTGACAAAACAATCAATACCGTTGATATAGCTGCTAAAGTTGGATCAAATGCAAATTCCATATATGTTAGCATTCTAACCGGTAATGTAACAAATCCAGGTTCTGTTAGAAACGGTGCTAAAGTTGCATCATCTAGAGAATACAAGAAAGAAAGAAGTGCTCCTGCAATTACTCCTGGTCTAATCAAGGGCAGTGTTATTTTACTAAAAGTTTGAAAAGCATTGGCCCCAAGGCTTCGTGCTGCTTCTTCCAGCTTCCAGTTGAATCCTATTGAAACCGATATGACATTCCGAACAATATATGGCAGTATTATGACACAGTGTCCAATTGTAAGTTTAACAAATGCCGGCACTCTGAAAAACATGCTAAATACCTGCAATAGAACAAATCCAAAAGTTATGGCCGGCAAAAACATTGGTGATGTGAAAAAATTCGTCAAAAACTCCTTGCCTTTAAACTTATATTTAGCAATGCACAATCCAGCAGATATTCCTATGACTAAATCAATAGATGTGGTAAGACATGCTAATACCATACTGTTGATAAATCCTTCGACAAATCCAAAAGAATTAAATATGTTTTTATACCATCTAAGAGAGAATTCCTCCGGTGGAAATTTCAAATAAGCTGTAGGGCTAAATGATGCTAAAATAATTATTATAAGAGGGGCTGCAAGAAAAAAATATACTAAATAAGATATAATCTTTGCTCCCAAATCAAGTTTACGCTGCATTAATTGCCACCTCCCAATTTAGTCATTGATTTATGTGTTAATACATTTGATAATACCAGTATCAACAAAATAGTTCCCAGTAGTATGAAACTAATTGCCGATGCCATACCCCAGTTAAATGTAACTTGTACTTCCTGATAAACCATTGTACTCATTAGTTTTATCCTTGGACCTCCCAATAACTTTGGTGTTACAAAGGCAGTCATGCTGACTGTGAATACAAGTATGGATCCCGTAATTACTCCTGGCAAACTCAATGGGAAAACCACTTTCCTGAATGTTTGCCATGAATTTGCTCCCAGACTCTGAGCAGCCGATTCAATATTAGGAGCTATATTTTGAAGTACTGTTGCAATGGATAATATCATATATGGAATAAGCAAATGAACCAATCCAATTATGACTCCATTCATAGTATACAAGATCTTTATAGGTTCATCTATAATACCCGTATTCATCAAAAGCTGATTAAGTATACCCGTATCTCCCAAAATTACAATCCATCCATATGCTCGAACCAATGCACTTACCAGAAATGGTAAAATCGTAGCCATAAGCATTAAATTTTTATACTTTGATTTTGTTCTGGCTAAATAATACGCAGTCGGATAACCAAGCATCAAAGCTATTAGAGTCACTTTCAATGCTGTAGCCAATGTAGAAAACAAAATATTTCTATAGTATTCGTCAGTAAAAAACTTCACAAAATATTTCATACCGTCGTCTTTAATTACCTTCGATATTACAAATAATGTAGGGAGTATAAAACACAAGGTTAACAATAAAATAGCTGGTAGAGCCAGCTTCATTATCCCTTTTCTATTATTCATCAATTTTCTCCTCTTCGAAGTTAATCAAATCAATTATTTTTTTATTCAACACATCAACAATCCCTAAATCGGTTACTTTAATCTCTGGTGAAACCGCCAATGCAAGAATAGTCAATATCATTATAGGTTCTTTGTGCCTTATTCCAAGTTCTTTTATTGTATTTACCAGGCTATTTAACTCTGCTGATATCTCATCGATATTCTTGTTGGAAAGTATACCACCTATAGGAAGTTCAACTTCGGACAAAATTTCACCATTTAGTACTGCACACATTCCACCACCAATACTTATTAGTTTATTTGCAGCAATAGTCATGTCACTTTTATCCTTGCCTATGACAACTAAATTATGACAATCATGTGCATAGGTAGTAGCAATTGCACCTTTAAAATCTCCAATACCTTTAATCAGTCCAATATTTCTTGTTCCTTTTACTCCATGTCTTTCAAATACTGCCATATAATACAAATCTTCAGAAGATATATCCAATATCCCGTCTTTAATTTCAACGTCACATGTTTCTTTAACTGTATATGATCCTTCTTCATTGACTACTATGGCATTTACATTTGCACTGCCTTTTTTAGCTTTTGTTGTGATTTTAAAATCACTTTCATTCAATTCATTCATCTTTATACTATTGTAAGCATTTTGAGGAAATTTAGATTTTTTTATTTTCACTAATAATTCATTGTTTTTCACAGTTATTTTTCCATTGGTAATAACTGTATTAATTTCAAATTTTTCCAAAGAATCCAAAAGCAATATGTCTGCTATTCTTCCCGGTCCAATTCCACCAAGGTTATACAGTCTCATACGTCTTGCAGCATTAATGGTAGTTGCTGTAACCGCTTTCACAGGGTCCAGACCACAAGAGATTGCTTTTCTGATGAGTCCATCCAAATGCCCTGTCTTACTTAATCTATCAGCAGTTACATCATCCGTAACCAATAATACATTTGAAAAATTATCCAATGTATTAATATAATCCATTAAATCCGGAGTAATGAATCTACCCTGAATCTGAACACACATTCCACTTCTGAGTTTTTCTTTTATCTTTTCCCTGTCCATTATAGTATGGTCAGAATCAACTCCTGCTGCAATAAAGGCCTGTAGTTCTTTTCCTTTGAATATTGGAGTATGACCCTCGATTATTCCGTCTCTATTTTTTATTTCGTCTATAATCTTAGTGATTTTTTCATCCTGGTTAACAACTCCCCAAAAATCCATCACTTCACCTAATCCCAATACACGTTCATGATCAATTAATCTTTTGATGTCATCTGCACATATTGAAGCTCCAGATGTTTCCATGCCTTCATATGAAGGAACCGTAGAAGGAATCATCATATAAACTTTTAGAGGCAGTTCCTCCGATGCATCCAGCATCATTTCTACACCTTCGGCACCAAAAACATTTGCAATTTCATGTGGGTCAGCCACTATTGTTGTTGTTCCATGTGGAAGTACACCTTCTGCAAAAGCACTTGGAGTCGCCATGGTACTCTCAATATGCATGTGAGCATCAATAAGCCCAGGCACTGTATATTTTCCCTTCGCATCGATATATTCTTTGGCATCCAATTCTTCATCTTTAAATCCGACATATGCAATATAACCTTTTAATATGCCTATAACTGAATTAATTATCTCACCAGTATAAACATTCACAAGTTGAGTGTTTTTTATTACAAGATCAAATTGCTCCTTGCCCATCGCTGCCTTTACCAGCTCATTCTTTTCAATATAATTATTAATGATAAACACTCCTTATCAGTATTTTTGCATTAAAAAAAGATCTCTCAAAAAGAAATCTCAACACAAAAATATATATGATGTTTTCTACACCATAAACCGTAATATTAATTATTGCATTAGATATCTTTCGTAGTCAGGATATTTTACGGTTATCCGGTAGATACTTTTAAGCCTTATTCTTAAAATAATACAAAAGTGCTAAATTCCACTCATTTTAACACATTGTCTGTTAATAATCAATCTATATTTCCCGTTTCATATCCCAATAACAGACAGTATTTGAACCATGCGCGTACAAATAATAAAATTTACTTTATATCACCTCAAGTTCCAGTGTATAATATTGTGATTATATAATACAGGAGACTAAAATGAATAAAGAACAGCTTAAATTAAAGACAATCAAAACAATAGATGAAAATCGAAATAGAATTATTTCTATTGCAAATAAATTTTTTTCAAATCCCGAATTAGGATTCAAAGAGCATAAAACATCTGAACTTGTAAAGCTGATATTTAATGAACTCAATATCGAATTTGAAGACAATATCGCCATAACAGGTGTAAAGGGTACAGCAAAGGGTAAGTCAGACAAAATCAAGGTTGCTATTTTGGGAGAACTTGATGCTGTTGTTTGTCCACTTCATCCCCATGCCGATGATTTGACGGGGGCAGCGCATTCATGTGGACATCATGCACAGATAACCACAATGCTTGGAGCTGCCATGGGACTTGTATTAAGCGATGTAATTTCTCAACTTGACGGAGATGTAACCTTCATTGCCGTACCTGCGGAAGAATATGTAGAGCTTGAATACAGGCAAAAACTTAAGCAAGAAGGTAAAATAGAATTTTTTGGAGGCAAGCAAGAGCTAATAAGACTGGGGACTTTTGATGATATAGATATGGGAATGATGGTCCATTCTCATGCACAAGTAGAGGATAAGAAAATCCTTACTTTTTGTGACAGTTCAGGTTTTGTTGGAAAAGTTATTAAATATACAGGAAAAGAAGCTCATGCTGGTGCAGTTCCCCACTTGGGTGTAAATGCGCTAAATGCGGCGATGCTTGGAATTATGGGAATACATGCTCAGAGAGAAACCTTCAAGGAATCAGACAGAATTAGAATTCATCCAATAATGACAAAAGGTGGAGACATGGTTAATATTGTACCTGCTGATGTTCATATGGAAACATATGTAAGGGGAAGAAATATGGAAGCCGTATTGGATGCAAGCCACAAAGTCAACCGTGCACTTAAGGCTGGTGCAGATGCCATTGGTGCAGAAGTGGAAATCAAGGAAATACCCGGATATCTTCCACTTGTTCAAAACAAGGAACTCAATGAACTCATAAGCGACAATGCAACAAAACTTATCGGCGAGGAAAACGTATTAAAGGGATATGAGCTAATGGGTGCAACGGATGCCGGAGACATTAGCTCAATAATTCCTTTTATACATCTTTCAAGTGGAGGCTACAAAGGCGTAGCACACAGTAAGGATTTCGAAGTTTGCGACGAGGATGCTGCATATATAATACCTGCAAAATCAATGGCTATGTCCATTATCGACTTATTGTATGATGATGCTGAACTGGCAACAAAAATCATAGAAAATCATGTTCCTTTATATACAAAAGAAACATATTTGGATATTTGGAAAGAATTGTAAAAAAATGCGGAATGAGTTTACTCCTCATTCCGCATTTATAGCCAGTTCATAATTTTTTAATTTGTATTTTTAGTTAATTTATGCTGCCTTCTCTGCTTTCTCTCCTCTTAACATAGCCGCACCTTTATCAGATGCCCATCCAAATACTGCTCCACTTACAAGGCCTATAGCTGCTACCATTGCATCTCCTGTTGCAAAGTATATTGCACATCCAATAAATGCTCCCGGTATAAATGCAAAATGCGAAACGTTTGCTTGAATACACATTGCGAATGCTCCAATCGCAACTGCTACAGACAATGCTACCGTACTTCCCATCATAGGTGTCAATACTCCTGTTAACTGAATCATCATAACTCCCCAAAACACTCCGCTTAAGTTGTTAAGAACTGTATCTTTCAGTCCCTTTGTTCCTCCACCAACTGCAAAGTATGTTGCCCATGCTGCAAACCCTGCAAATGTACTAAGGGTCATTACAACACTTATTGCTGTCCAAACTCCTGCCAATGCTCCAATGCTTAAACCCAAACTCAATAATAAATTCATGTGAATCCTCCTGTTTTTTAGAATAATATATTTAATATATCTTTATGTGGAGACGAGATTACCGAATGACTTGTTATAGTTCCTGAATCCTGCATTTCATTGATGCATGATTCAATGGCCATCTTTACAGAAGATACTTCCCCTGTAACTATTATGAATCCTTTGCCGCCCAGTCCTCTCGCTACTCTTATATCAATAACTTCCACATTGGAAGCTTTCACGGCAATATCTGCTGCTACTACAGCACTAAGAGCCGACATTGTTTCTATGATGCCAAGTGATTTTATTTCATCAACATCACATATTCCTGATATTGCAGGAAGTATTTTTTCATCTATGCTCGCCAATACATGACTTTCAACAAGAAAAATATCTCCCCTCTTTTCTCCAGCCTTTATAGCTGCCTCTACATCTCCAACTTTGCCGCTTATCATTGTTATATATTTTCCAGGACAAACGGGAGTTGAAAGTAAAATTTCAATATTGGCTGCTTTTAGCATTTCATCAACCACCTGTATTCCTACAGGTATGCTTTTAAATTCAATTAATCCTAATGATTTTTTCATTTTGCACCTCTTCTGTTTAATCAATACAGCCAATGGTGATTTCACCATCTACAATATTGATTATTTTGCCATTAATACTTGAATGGATTTCCGAGCCAAGCTTTTCTTCAGGAACAGTTGCTAGAAGTTGTCCTTTTACTATACTGTCACCTTCATTGACAACAGGTACTGCAGGCATTCCTATATGCTGGCTCATCTTTATCCTTACTTTATTATATTTCGCATTGTCATTAGACAAGGGAGCTTTTACATCATATTTCGTCAATCCAAGCTGTCTTACAAGTTTGCTTACTGGATATCTTTTGTACTCCCTGAATGGATGAACATCTTCAGGTTTTTCATGGTGGGGATTCTTATTCCTTCCACCGCCATTTTACTTTTCAATAAATTATGAAGCTTCCATGGTTGTAAATTCATAACACATGCATACTCGCAAAGTCTGCATTCACAGCAAAGAAATGCAGTGGTTGTATTTGTTCCTGCATCGCAGGTACTTCCATAGCTTGCAAGTCTTATCAGTTTGTGAGGCTCTATACTGTGTCCTATAAGGTTTCTTGGACATACTTCCGTACAAAGACTGCAGTGCATGCATGATGTTCTTGCTTCTCTCAACATGCATGCTATATCTTTTTCAAATGTTATTGAAAGGCTATGATCTTTTGGGAGAACTATGAGTCCCTTGGTAGTTTTTGTAATTGGTTCATCCAGTGATGATACAATCTTGCCCATCATTGGTCCACCGTTTATTACAATGTATTCCTCAAGATCAGTTCCTCCAGCCATCTGTATAACTTCTTCAATGGATATTCCTATAGGAACCTTTACTGTTATGGGAGTTCTGACTTCTCCAGTTACTGTTATGTATTTTTCAGTAACTGGTCTGTTTTCAAAAACACCTTCATAAATATTTAGAAGAGTTTCAACATTTAGTACAACAACTCCAACATTAAGAGGTATACCACCTTCTGGAACTATCCTTTTGGTTGTTTCATATACCAGCACCTGCTCGTCTCCAGCAGGATAGAAGTTTCCAAGCTCTTTTATTTCCATAGATTCGTAGCTTTTTATTTCTTCTTCTACGGCTTTAATAGCATCCTTGTATTTTGACTTGAGTCCTATATAGGCTTTATTTGCTCCTACATGTTTTCTCACATAGTCAAGGGCCCTTATTATTTCCTTTGTTTTAACTGACATCAACTGCTGGTCAACTCTTAGAAGAGGTTCACATTCAGCTCCGTTGACTATTACATATTCTGCCTTGGCATCTATTTTTACATGGGTTGGAAATCCGGCACCACCGGCTCCTACAACTCCATTGTCTCTTATGAGATTAACCAGATTCTCACTCATGATATTCTCCTGACTTATTTAATGTCGAGCCCGCCTACTAGAACACATCTTCTTTTTCTAGCAAATGTTTTTGCAGAAGTTAGTCCTTCTCCGGTTGGTCCAGCTATCGTGAAGGTTGTATATCCTTCTCCGCCTACTCCTATACCTGCATATGATGGTCCGTTTTTGACAAATATTGTAGTCTGAATCTTTTTAGCCATTTCCGTAAGCTTGTCAACATTTTTTGAATGCATAATTGCAGTATGTCTGTTCCCATTTTCTACCTTGACTGCAAGTTCTATGGCTTCATCTACATTATCAACTCTAACTACTGGAAGTATAGGCATCATAAGTTCTTCAACAACAAACAAATCGCTTCTTTCAGCTTCAAATATTATTGCCTTAACTTCTTCCTTTACATCCATTCCTATTTTTTCAAGAATATAGTTTGCACTTTTACCAACGAAGGATGTCACAGGCTTGCCCTTATCGTTAATTACGAGGCTTCTAAGTTCATTGATCTTCGCTTTGTCTGTAAGCTCATAGCCACCATTTCTTTTCATATTTAATATCAAATAGTCAGCTATTGAATCTACTGCAATTACTTCTTTTTCAGCTATACATGGAAGATTATTATCAAAGCTGCATCCATCTATTATGTCTTTTGCCGCTTTTTCAATATTTGCTGTCTCATCTACTACTGCCGGTGGATTTCCTGCTCCGGCACCAATTGCTTTTTTACCTGTTGAAAGAACAGATTTTACAACTCCAGGTCCACCAGTTGCAACAAGTAATCTTATCTTTTCGTGGTTCATCATGATTTCAGCCTTTTCAATTGATGGCTCCTTCACCATAACTACAAGATTTTCAGGTGCTCCAACCTTCTTGAGAGCTCCATTTATTATTCCAATTGTTGTAAGTGAAGTTTTTCTTGCCCTTGGATGAGGACTGAACACTACTGAATTCCCTGCAGCTATCATTCCTATGGTATTGCATATTATTGTTTCTGATGGATTTGTAGTAGGTGTTATTGCCCCTATTACTCCATAGGGCGATAGTTCCACAAGAGTCAATCCGTCGTCCCCTGACATTGCTTCAGTTACAAGATCTTCAATTCCCGGAGTTTTTTCAACTGCAAGTCTGTTTTTTATAATTTTATCATCAAACTTGCCCATGCCTGTTTCTTCAACACCAAGCTTGGAAATCATGTTAATATTGCTTTCCTTACCAAGGGCTTTCTTGATTGCAACAACAAATTCCGATCTTCTTTTCATGCTGCATTCTACAAGCTTTTTCTGACCTATGAATGCTGCCTCGATAGCATCATCCATTTCATCAAATATACCATTTGAATATATGTCTTTATTATACTTTTCACTCTTGCTTTCATTCATTTCCAGCAATACTTTCTTTACCAGTTCTTCAATAACCGTCTTATTCATATTCATCAATCCATCTCCTTGATTCTCTTCAATACATATTTTGCAACAGTCATGTCCTCTTCAACGGATCCTCCGCTGACTCCTATTCCTCCAAGTATCTTTCCGTTGGAATAGATTGGATATCCTCCACCAAAGAGTATAATTCTTCCGTCATTGGAATTCTCGATTCCATACAGTGGTTGTCCAGGTTGTGACAATCCATTAAGTTCATGAGTAGCCATTTTCAGTGCACTTGATGTATATGCCTTGTTTAGTGATATATCAATACTTCCAAGAAGAGCATCATCCATTCTGTGTGCAAGAATGGTATTTCCCCCATTGTCTACTACGGAAAATACCATTGGCACCTTTATTTCTCTTGCTTTTTCTTCTGCATATTCAGCCATTTTTTTTGCCTTATTTAAATCCAATTTATTAGAAATCATATTTATTCTCTCAATCACTCTATTTTTTATTTGTTCTGCAATGCATCTGTGTTCTTCATATCTAGCCAGGGTGAAAATACAGTCGGACAATCTATTTACATACTTCATCAGGTATTTATTTACTTTATTGTCCCTGTTAAGACTTGTTATCAGTCTTTCTCCTCTTCTCACTATTGTTCTTGCAACATGAAGAACTGAAGACGACTGATTGACTCCTGGTACTACAAATGATTTTTGTTCACCTATGATATTTAAATAGAAATCTGTTGTTTCTTCAATCTCCAAAACATCTACACCAGATATTTTTTCACTCAATTTTTCAATGCTTTTTTCATCTGAAGCAAGTTCCGCTCCAACAACAAATATTTTACTTTGAATTTTCTTAAGATGCATTCTGACTTCATTGTCACTTACAAGGGTAGAAGCATATCCAATCATGGAATTTGCCTCATCCATAGTTCCATAGCATTCAACCCGGATATCATCCTTGGATACTCTGTTTCCTCCAAAGAGACCGGTGGTACCCTTGTCTCCTGTCCTGGTATAAACATTAGCCATTATCTTCACCTTTATTCATTAATTTCAATGGAGTCAACTATACCTACTATACAGGAATCGACAGGAATATTACGGTTTTCAAATACTGATCTTGCTGAACTGCCTTTTGAAATCAATACTATTTCACCTGGCCCTGCTCCAACACTGTCTACTGCTACCTCAGTATTATTCAAATCATTGTATTTTTCATCAATTTTCCTTACTATAAGTAGCTTGCTTCCGATAAGAGATTCTGCCTTGCTTGTCGATACTACTGTTCCTATTACTTTTCCCAGGTACATATTGGCCTCCTTTTTTTATTTATATTCTATTCTTATATTTTTATTTTTAATCATTTCCATTGCCATATCGGTAAATCTGCAATCCTTGTCTGTATACAAAACTATATTATCCGGATATCCTGCAATATCAGTTCTTGTAATAAGTATTTTTTCAATATAACCTGCTTTTCTTCCACTGATTGATTTGTCCTTGATATGGTTTGAAACCTTTTTGCCGATATTTTTAGAATATGTAAATTTCACTCCGAATTTTTCTATCTTTTCCATATTTTCCGTCATCTGTTTTTTATAGAATTCATTTATAGGATGACTTAAATATTTCAATCTTTCTCCATCTTCAGGACAACAACAGTTTGTTGCTGCAAATATTGTCTTTCTTTCCAGTATATATTGAGATGTTGCTCTGGTAAGACTTGTATCGTTTATACAATTTGCAATCTTTCCCACTGAATTAGCTGTCAATGTAGGTAGAATCAATATATTCGAATTATTTACCTGTTTATCTATATTGTCTCTTCCTTCAAGATAAACCTTGTCTGTTTTAAGAAGGGTTTTTATATTCTCTTCACCAAGAATCCTCGCTCCACTTTCAGTCAATATATAGCTTATGTCATAGCCTTGGTCTTCAAGATATCTTAAAGATTTTATTGCCTCACTAAATCCAAATGCTCCTCCGGAAAAAACTACAAGTAATCTGTTTTTTTCTAAAATCATCTTTTTTCTAACTCTTTCTGCAATTTCAGAGGAAATAACTTGAATTACAGAATCCAGAATTATTTTTTTGAAAATATCCTTGTCCATTTAATCCCTCTATTTCGAATACATGGCTATGCCAAGGGGTGTAATAAGCAATGGATTGTTGGGATTTACAATATTGATTTTCAAGTATTTTTCAAATACGCTTTCAAAACGTTCAAAGGAACAGGCCCCAACAACCTCCGTAACTAAAAATCCTGCTGCCTCAACCACATTGCATATTACCTTTGCCTCTCTTGATACACCTGCTACAGGTTCGTCATTCATGTCTACTACCGCAATAAAAATATTGGCAGTTCCAAGGTCAACGCCAATCTTTAAATTTCCTTCATAGCTACCTCTTTTACCATCTCTTATCAATTCGGCAAATTTTTCTGTCTTAATGTTTACATCAACTAATTCCATAGCAAGTCCTTTCATTTCATATTCTTTTAAATAATAATCTTAACCAAGTCGCCATTTTTCAAACAGCTTCCGTTTGCTTCGTCTGTATCAACATGTATTTCCAGTTCATACTTATCTGAAACTCTCACAAGTACATTTCCCATAACAGACTTTCTTATACCATTAACTTCAACATCCACCATTTCCTTGTCTTTCAATCCAAGAAATTTTGCTGTTTCTACCGGCATATGTATATGTCTCAATGCTGCTATTACTCCCCTGTCTTTTCTTACTTTCCCAAGGGGTCCGACAATCGCTATTCCTGGAGTATCGTTCAACTTACCCGATTCCGTAACCGGTGGATTGATTCCAAGCTTAAAACTGTCGCTTAAGGATATCTCAACCTGTGTTTCATTTCTTACTGGACCCAGTATTCTTACATTTTCAAAATTTCCTTTTGATCCTATGATAGTTACTGTTTCCTTTGAAGCATATTGTCCCGGTTGTTTCAAATCCTTGAATTTCTTGAGCTGATAGTCTTTTCCAAAAAGAATATCGAGATCACCCCTGCTTATATGAACATGCCTGTTTGATATTCCAACTGGCACCATTGCATTGCACTCTTCAAGAGCCATCATTACTCTTTTGGTTATTTCCTTTATTAAATCATCATTGTTTGAATTCATTTTTCACTTCCCGGTTTTTTATTCCTTTGGAAGAATTTTTTCCACATCTTCGTGAGGTCTTGCTATTACATGCTTTGAAACAAGTTCTCCTACTCTTTCTACTGCTGCTGTGCCTGCATCAACTGCAGCCTTTACCGCACCTACATCTCCTCTTACCATTACAGTAACGAGTCCAGATCCTATTTTTTCATATCCAATTAGTGTAACATTTGCTGATTTTGTCATTGCATCTGCAGCCTCTATAGCTCCAACCAATCCTTTTGTTTCTATCATTCCTAATGCTTCTTTCATTTTGTTCCTCCTAGTTTTTTTCTTTATAATGTATGCATTCCCTTCGCAGATCACCTTTTTTCCTGGTGCACTCAGGGTCTTTACATATATTACAGGTAAATTTCAATTTCTTTACTTCTGGAAATGTTTCTTCTGTTGATAGAGTTTCTTCCTCTTTATCTTCTTCTGTTATTTCAAGTTTTTCAGCAGTTTTTATTTCTTTATCTTCTTCAATTATTTCTATAGCTTCAACTTCTTCGATTTCTTCTCCTGGACATTTTTTCAGTCCTACAGTTTCGACATTCTCAATCATCATGCCTAACTGATCCGAAGGTCTAGCTATTACCCTGCAACTGATTACCGCTGAAACCCAGGATGCTGCCATTTCAGCTGCTGATATTGCAGTATTGACAGCTCCTACATTACCTACAATCTTAACGACAGTCATTCCATCTCCCTTGCTGAGTTCATATCCAACAAGTTTGACATTTGCCGATTTGACACAAACATCTGCCGCCTCTATTGCTGCAGCAAGTCCTACCGTTTCTATGATACCAAGTGATAGCTTTGACATACCTTTTCTCCTGTTGACATTTCTCATTTAAGCTTAGGAAAGTAAAATTTAGTTACTTTCCTGAATGTGTAAATTTTTAAATGGTGTTTTCTTTACAAGTCTTGCTGCACATTCTCCCATTTCTCTTTTTATATACATGTTGTCACTTATTTTTATTGAAAAGAGATATTCCGACTTGCTCATTTTTTCATGATGTAGCACAATGTTTTCAGAATCTATTCCAATACCGGCAACCAAAACATTTGCCTCAGATGCCATTGATGCCAATTTAAATGCATCATCAGAATCTTTCTTTACAATTCTATAGGGCAAACCTTCTTCTTCTATTCCATTGAGTAATTCTTCATATAGCTCTATTCTTACGGTTTTAAGTGCATAAATAAGTATTGCAGGGTTTTCTTCATTTCTAAAATAATTCATATTCCTCACCCTTTACTTGAAAGCACAAGACCTGTAGCTACTGCATTTCTTGGACCCATAGTGCTTCTTATATTGGCCCTTCCTGCAACAATCCTGTAATTTGAAAGTTCATCTGTGACAAGCTGTGGTATTTCAAAATCAAGAGCTGAACCTCCAACCATGACAACAAACTCAATGTCCCTTATATTTTCAGTCGGACTTACCTTTTTCAATGCTCTCAATGAATTTGTTACAAATACTTTTTTCTTTGCAGCATGTCTTATGTTTCTTATTTTTTCTAGTCCGTGCTTAATGTTGACAGGAACGAGCTGACCTTCCTTCACGATTACCACCTTGAAGAGAATATCAGGTTTAAGCTGTCTGTCGAAAAACTCTACAGAACCATCTTCATGTCTTATGTGAAAAAGACTTTCCACCTTTGCCAATGGGTATTTCTTTATATCTTCAGCCATATTCATATCGTCAATTCCAAGTTCAGAATCAATAAGCATTGTAACCATGTTCCCTGCACCCGCCAGATGTATGGATTTTATATTACCATCCTTGTTTATGATTGATGCATCAGTAGACCCAGCTCCCATGTCTATAATTGCAAGAGGCTTTGTACATCCAGGAGTAGTCAGAGCACCTAATATTGCCATTTCAGCTTCAACGCCTCCAACTTCCACCTTTATCTCTAGTTTTTCTGAAAGAAGGTTTGCAATATTTTCCATCTGAAGCTTGTCGGATTTAACCATTGCAGCTATACCTACAGCATTTTCAAGTGAAAATTCACCTGCCAGTCCACCTATTACCTTCTGCGGAACGAATGTATCAACAGCAAGAAGATCTGCTATCCTTATTGTCTTTGGGGTTTTTTCCGTAAGCTGACCCATTACAATTTTCACTTTTTCAAGCATTCCTCCAGCATTTGTTCCCGTCTCGCCTTTTATATCTTCCACAACTGATATGTTGCCTATTGCATCCATTATTTTTTCAGCACCGAGTTCCACAGGCACTTCAAGTTTTTTGTTCATTCCTGAAACTATTATCTTTCCTGCAGGTATCCTTCTTTCCTTAACATCTCCCCTTGGTGTCTTGATAACAACTGCTGAACGATTGCCAATCAATGCTCTTGCTATGGGCACAACCTGTTTTGTCTCTTCAGGAGAAAGATCAAAATATGTTGCTATTCCATAGGGATTAGAAAGTCTTTCTATTACAGATCCTTTTCCAGCAACTTCTACAGCAGCCTTCATTCCCAGTGGGATTTTCTCTATGAAGGCAACTTCATCAATTATTGGAATTGGATTATTTATTCTATTGTGTATAAGTACACCGTCATCATTCTTTATTATTGCTCCATTTATGCTAAGTGTATTGGAATAAAGGTTGATATTTTCTGCAATCTCTTCAAATCCCATTCCACTATCACAAAGAACAATTATGTCTGTGCCTTTCTTGATTTTATCAAGTTGATATATTTTAGCTGTAATACCCGTTCCAATACCAAGGCCTCCCGGTGTTGAAGGATTATGTCCTATCATTGTAGATTCAGTGATTATGGTCTCTGTTATAGTTTCCATTGCCACGTCACCTATAACAGGGGCAGCTTCATTGATTCTGATCCTGTCTATATCATCGATTGATATTCCAGCTTCATCGACAGCCTTTTTCAATGAATGATATATACCATTGACATTTTCCTTTGTCCCCTTGATTCCAGTAGTTGGAACTATACCACTTGACAAGAATTCAATACCTTCATCTGTAACTCTTCCAAGAGCTACCTCGGTACTTGCATTTCCTATATCGATTCCAGCAATAATTTTCATATTATCCCTACTTTACTTTTCTATCTTCAGAAAGTTTATTATTTTAAAACTACTTGAATCGTGTAGTTTTACATTATGATAACTTTCCTTCGTGACAATAACCGCTCATGCGGTTAAACGCAACTAAGTTGCTTTGTTTAGTCTTCCTCTTTCTTCGTAGACATCTGCAGCTTCTCTTATAAATTTGGAATTTATTTTACATCCATATTTATTTTCCAGCTCATCTGCTATTGCAAGAAGTTCTGCTTTTGTAGACCTGTATGGTCTCATTGCATCATAGATTTCAAGTATCCTCTCATCAGGAATGGCTATTAGTTCAGCAGCTCTCTTAAGGTTTCCAGAGAAAGAATCCCTGTTAACCGATTCCGCCACCTTGCTTTGCATCTCCAATGTTTCAGAAGAAATCTTAAAGTCATCAGATGAAATTTCACCATTAATTACCTTGTCAAGGGTAATGTCTGTCAACTTAACTCCCGTATGACTGAATATCTTGTCAGGTATATTGTCTCCCAGAGGATATTCACTTCCGTCAATACTGCTTTTAGTTACCCTTTCAACACTTTTATGACCATCCTGGCTTGATGTTCCTTGCATTGATTTCAATACTTCTCTTACCAGGTCTTCTATCATTTTATTATTATCCATAAATACACCTCCTGTTTATTTGAATGTAATACTCAACTGTTGTGTTCCCTTTTCTTCATCTACATACTCTGTTTCCTTAATATGCAGTAATGCTGCTATTGCCTGATATTTAGGTCTTGCCATTTGGTCGTTCTTTACAGGTACAGGATTTGGTGATTCTCCCTTAGCATACTTCGAGGCATTTTTACCTATTGCCCTGAAAGTTTCCAAATCGATTAGTGGTGCCTGTGAAAAAAGTTCCAGGTTACTAAGTGGCATAAGATTTTTTTGATGAATAACCGATGTTCCCTTGGACTGTATACCTATCCCTATTCCAGATCCGCTAAGTTTAGCAGCCTGATTTGAAATGAAGGATACATCAGATGTTCCATACATTTTTACTATTCTAGCATTCATACCTTCTTCTTCGATTCCAGCAATAATTTCCTTTAATACTTTTGAATGAGGTATCTTCACTATTGTTTTTGTTTGATGTACTCCAAAAGCAGGACCAACTCCTATTACTACTTCTTTTGCATCCCTGCCTTTTTCAGCTTTTCCAATCTCGCATATATCCATTCCGTCTGATTTAAAGTCTACAGGAGCTGATGCACTTGGTTTATATTCATTAGTCTGAAATTCGCTCAATACTTCTTCGATTATACTTTTAAGTAATTTTTCATTAATTTCCATATACATTCTCCTTTCTAGAAATCTTCCGGTTTAACTACATTTATTATGTTTTTAATTTCTTCCCATCTTTCGTCGCTTATAATATATCCTGTCTGTGGTCCGTGGTAGTCATTTGAATTATTGACTGCACTGATAACCTTGAAATCCTTATCAATAATTGCTGATGTATGAAGATAATCTCCAGATACTCTCTGCTTTAAAAGCTTGAAAAGACTTTCAGAAACATCTTCAAATCCGGATCTATGAAGAGCCTTGACCACATCAACCCCTGTAATTTCTCTATTCATCATATCCTCTGCAGCCTTCAAGTCCTCTACTACATTTCTTTCCGGCATATCCTTGCTTCCGTGAGCATAGGTTGCCGCTTCCACTTCTTCATCTGTAATATCAGAAAGACCTAACTCTTTGAATATCGCCTGTATTGCCCTTGCTGCCTTGTTTCTTACCTTTATTACATCTTCTTCCTTAACAGGTCTAAGTCCACCGTCTATCTTAAGGTCACGCTGAATAATGTTCCAATCGTCAAAGTCCTCTGCATCCCAGTTTGATCCTGCAAACATATTGTCATAGTTAGGAACTGAACTGTATCCTGAACATATAAAGTCAGTACCAGGTACCATCTGCATAAGTGATCTTGCAGTTCTTCTTATATCCGAATGGGTAAATGTCTGGTCATTACTTGAAGCACATTCAAGATCAAGCATAGTAGCTAGAAGATTTTCTCCCAGTATTGCTCTTATTCCTCCAGGTACTCCTCCAGGTACTCCTACACAACTTACTGATCCGTTTTGTATTCCCTGAACTCCTGATCCCTTTGTTAGATATATACATCTTGCTTCAAGATAAAGCATTGATTTTCCTTCTGCATATCCCATAAGTACTTCTGATCCAGTACCTGAAGTAAATCTCATCTTAAGACCTCTTGATGCATAGGCCGAAGCTAAAAATGCTTTAGACCACGGTGTATCATCTCCATCCATGAATACAGGCTCTGTTCCATATACAGATACAGTCTCTGCATAACTTGTAAGTCCTCTCATTCCAAGTTGCAGCTCAGTAGCTTCTTCAACTGCACACTGTGTAAGTATTCCAGGTCTTCCAACCTGTCCTCCTACTAAAATTGCAAGTGCATTAAATGGTGCATATCTTACTATTCCTACCGTTGTCTCCTGTTCATCAAAGCCTCTTAGAGCTCCTTCTGCAGCATCAGCTGCTATCTGTACAGGATTGTCCTTTAGGTTTGTAACATGACATTGATTTGAAGGTCTTTTTCTGGCCCTCATCTTACTCATTGCCATCATCATTTCAAGTACAGTCATCTTTCCTACTACCTCAACAGCCTTTGCAGGAGTCATTGCAGTTGTATATTTTATAATTTCATCCCTTGATACATTAATATCAACAAGCATTCTTGCTATGTTCAAAGAATCCATTTCCATTGCTTTTTCTGCATTTTCAATATTTATTCCATAATTGGCAATAAATGTATCTATCATGTCGAAATCTTCTTTTTTCTTTCCATCAAATTCAACTATCACGCCATTTTCGATCTTTATACTCGGCTTAGGATCATATGGACTGTCCATTGCTATAAGCCCAACTTCAGGCCATTCCTCTATAAATCCATCCTTGTTGACCGGTCTATTTTCCAGTATTTCAAATCTTTTTGATCTCATTACTATGCCTACCTTTCATTAGATATATGGAACACTTGCTGGTTTGGCTTCTCCTCCAAGTGTTTCAATAAGAGGTAATCCTGCTTCTCTAGCAGCGATTACGGATTGTCTTACGGCTCCTGAATCGCCTGACAAGAAGACTATAACCTCATTTGTAAAACTTGTTCCACCGTTTCCAGGAGATGCATATCCTATAATATCAACATTTGCAGCTTTTACAGCAGCATCAGCCATTACCACACCAATTGCAGCAGGTGCTCCAACAGATATTCCAAAAGCTTTTCCTATAGGTGCGTTAAATGCTTTGTTAAGTGCATAGCTTGCTCTTGCAGAATATTGAAGCTCCAAATGTCCTGCCTCGTTTCCATAGACATCTCCAAATGTTCTTTCAAGCTCCTTAAGTGTTACTTCTACTGCTCTTCTTGCATCAGATACATCTTCAGCTCCGAATATTATTAAAGATCCATGACCTGCTCCGCCTTCTGTATCTCTTGGAAGTTCAATCTTTACTATTTCAGAATTGGTAGCCTTCACAGCTTCATCAGCAGCAAATATTTGTGGTCCAGCTCCTGTTCTTGCTCCTATAATTCCTATTGATCTAAATTTCTTCTCAATTCCCATTAGTTCATGCAGAGAACTGTCAACATTTGCAATAACAAGTCCTATTGTTTTTCCAAAATCACTCTTTCCAACAAACTCAGTCATTGAACAACTAGCTTTAGACGCAGGCTTTGATTCTATATCAGCAATAGCGCTTTCATCACCAATTTTCTTCATAACTTCGCCCATAATTTTTTCCATCAAATCATCTTTCATTGTCATTCTCCTTTATTATTAAACTGTTTTTTCAGGAAGTATTTTTTCAACATCCGTATGTGGTCTTGCAATAACATGTGATGATACTACCTTGCCTACTTTATCGGCTGCAGAAGTTCCAGCATCAACAGCAGCTTTAACTGCTCCAACATCACCTCTTACCATTACCGTTACAAGTCCTGAACCTATTTTTTCATATCCAATAAGAATAACGTTTGCCGATTTTACCATGGCATCTGCAGCTTCTACAGCTCCAACCAGTCCGCTCGTTTCAATCATACCTAAAGCTTCTTTTATCATTTTTCTTCCTCCTCAAACTTATTGTTTCTTTCGTTTCTTAATTATATACAAGATGGTAGTAGACTTAGTTGTCCATTACCTGTTGTTTTTTTACCTGTTATTTTTGGAGATATAGAATTATATTGTTCATGGCAGGGTTTTTTTG
>NZ_CEZJXU010000002.1:0-26301 GCF_983023055.1 Dethiosulfatibacter sp.
ATTCTATGGTCTCCGTAGGTCTTTACAGCTGCACCTGAAAGTTTTCTTGTTCCTCCAATTACCATGCCGTCATCTCTAGGTGTTATTTCTGCACCCATTTTGGAAAGCTCGTCGCAGACTGCAGCTATTCTATCTGTTTCCTTAACTTTAAGCTCCTCAGCATCGCTGATTACAGTAGTTCCGTCTGCAAATACAGCAGCAAGAGCAATTATTGGAATTTCATCTATTATCCTTGGAATTATATCTCCGTTGATTTCTATCCCCTTTAAATTACTTCCCTTGATTCTAACATTGCCAATAGGCTCCTCATTTTCAAGTCTTTCATTTTCGATTTTTATATCTCCTCCCATTTGAAGAAGAACATCGATTATTCCTGTCCTTGTTGGATTAAGTCCCACATCCTTTATAAGAATCTCAGAACCCTTCGCTATACAGGCAGCAACCATATAAAAAGCTGCAGAAGAAATGTCTCCCGGAACCATTATATCCTTGCCTTTGAATACATCTGCCTTTTTTATCCTTACAGTTTTTCCGTCAACTTCTATAGGAATTCCGAAGTATTTCATCATTCTTTCAGTATGGTCTCTGGAAATTTCAGGCTGAACTATTTCAACTGTTCCCTCTCCATACATTCCAGCCATCAAAAGACATGACTTTACCTGTGCACTTGCCGTAGGCTGTACATATCTGTATGCCTTAATATTGTCAACCGGCCTAATCGTTACAGGAGGATATTTGCCGTTTGTACATTCCATATCGGCTCCCATGTCATTCAGTGGGTCGGCAACCCTTGACATCGGTCTCTTTCTCAATGACTCGTCTCCATTAATTTTGCTCTCAAAATTCTGACAGGCCAGAAGTCCTGACAATATTCTGATTGTAGTTCCTGAATTCCCTGCATCAAGAGTCTTTTCAGGCTTCTTCAAGCCATTGAAACCGACTCCCTTTATCTTTACCTCTGTTCCTGAAACTTCAATATCAACACCCATGGCCCTGAAGCATCCTATGGTTGAAAGACAATCCTCTCCCATTAAGAAGTTTTTCACATTTGTCTCACCTTCAGCAAGGGACCCAAACATAATGCTTCTGTGGGAAATCGACTTGTCTCCCGGTACCATTATTTCACCTTTAAAACATCCATTGTAGTTATTTATAATCATTGAACCAGCTCCTAAAACATTCTTTGATTTCATTTACAGTCACGCCGTTGAAGCTTTCAACTGATCCTCTTGAAACAGGAAGAACCATGTTTATGCTGTCTCCAACGTTTTTCTTGTCATGTTTTGTGTTTTCAATTATCATGTCAATTTCACCTTCTGAAAAATCAGGTATTGTATATATTCTTCTGCAAAGACTAATGATTTCTCCAAGGTATTCTTCAGTTATATTGCTTCTCTTGTATGCTATTATTCCTTCCAGAATCATGCCTGCGGCAACAGCCTCTCCGTGGGTTATATCCACATTCTTCATCAGCTCGATACCGTGACCTACTGTATGTCCGAAATTAAGTATCTTTCTTATTGAAGATTCCTTTTCGTCCTTCTCCACTATCTGGGCCTTGAAGTCTACAGACTTGTATATTATTTCAAGAAGATATTCATTCTCAAGACTTTCTATCCTGTCCAGATTTTTTTGAAGATAGTCTATATAGTCTTCATCAACTATGAATCCATACTTTGCTATTTCACCTATTCCTGACATTATTTCCTTCTTCTCAAGTGTCTTTAGAAAATCGATGTCTATAAAGACCTTGTCAGGCTGGTAGAATGCTCCTACTATGTTCTTTATTCCTGAAAGGTTTATAGCAGTCTTACCACCTACACTGCTGTCAACCTGGGAAAGCAAGGTAGTAGGAACCTGTATTGCACTTATTCCTCTCATGAAAAGCGCTGCAGCAAGACCACAAATATCTCCTGTAACTCCGCCCCCTACTGCTACAAGGACGGATTTTCTATCAAGGCCAGATTCCACCATTGATGAAAGTATTTTTTCCAAGGTATTGAAAGTCTTGTTTTCTTCTCCAGTCTCTATTACCAGAAAGCTGTCTCCATCCATTACTTTTTCAATACTTTCCCTGTGAAGGTCGTAGACGTTGTTGTCTATTACATAAAACCTGTTGGAGAAGCCCCTTTCCTTAGTAAAAGAAGAGATGTTTCCAAGAATATTCTTGCCAATGTCTATGTCGTAGGTTCTGTCGGGCAAATTTACCCTTAAACTCTTCATTACTACCTTTTCTCTACATATTTCATGTAGTTATCGTAGTTTGCCTTCATTTCCTCAATGGAATCTCCACCGAATTTTTCAATCATTGCATTTGCAATAACGAAAGCTGCAATATTTTCCATTACAACACCTGCAGCTGGAACAGCACATACATCTGATCTTTCCTTGCATGCATCAATTCTTTCCTTTGAATCTATATCTACAGTCTGAAGAGGCTTCATTAGTGTAGGTATTGGCTTGACAGCAGCCTTGAATTGTATTGTTTCTCCATTTGACATTCCGCCTTCGATTCCTCCGGCATTGTTTGTCTTGTGGTGATATCCATCTGTAAAAACTATTTCATCATGGACCTTTGATCCTGGAATTATAGCAGTTTTAAATCCTGCGCCTAATTCAAAACCTTTTACGGCCTGGAGTGACATAATTTCCATAGCAAGCTTTGCATTGAGCTTTCTGTCATAGTGTACATAACTTCCAATGCCAACAGGTACATTGTATATTGAAACCTCTATTATACCGCCTAGAGTGTCTCCTTCTTCCTTTGACTTATCTATGAGTGCCTTTGTTTTCTTTTCAGCTTCATGATCATACATGCTAAGCTCAGATTCTCTAATCTTGCTCCAATATGATTCTCCCTTTTCTATTACAGTGACATCTTCAACACTTCCAATACTTGCCACTCTACTGTATATTTCAATACCAAAAACCTTAAGAAGCTGCTTTGCTACGGCTCCAACTGCAGTTCTTGTAGTTGTCTCTCTTGCACTTGCTCTTTCAAGTACATTTCTAATATCTTCCTGGTTGTATTTTATAACTCCAGGTAGATCTGCATGTCCTGGTCTTGGCGCTTTGATTGCCAGTTCTGGGTCATGATATATGTTTTCACAAGACATACGAAGCTTCCAGTTTTCCCAATCCTTGTTCTTCACATAGAGAGAAATTGGGCTTCCCATGGTCTTTCCGAACCTGATACCCGCCATTACTTCAACGGCATCACTTTCAATACTCATTCTCTTTCCTCTGCCATATCCCTTCTGTCTTCTTGACAGCTCAACGTTGATTTCTTCAACTTTGATTTCCACATTTGCTGGAAATCCTTCTATTATGCAGTTTAATCCTTTTCCGTGGGATTCTCCTGAACTTAAAAATCTCATTATTAAACACCTTCCTCGCGAGTATACCTTCCATTATACAAATTTTTTTTGCAATTGTAAAATAGAATATTAATTTTTTTTAATATTCTAAAATCATCATATTAAATCAAATATCAAAACATATTCATAGGTAACACAGCTTTATTCACTAATCATGGTATCTATATCCAGACAACATGAATGTTGTAGCTGCAATAGATACAAGTATATATCCAAGATACATGGCAGCTGTTTTTATTCCTATTCCCATGAAAAAGTCAAGGGGAAGCATTTGTATCATTATATCTTCTTTGGGATCCATAATCCATAAATCATTGGAAAAAAGCATCTTGTGAAAGATGATGAAAACACCATTGAAGTCGATATAGGCCATTACAGCAATTGCACCTATTACAAGCAGAAACAACAATGATCCCGCTCTGACAGCCCTATAAACAAATCTACTGTCCTTAAAAAACAGATAGGCCAAACATAGGATACTTATAACCATGGTTGCATTTTTAATTAAAAAGCCATTGCTGAAAAGTGTTTTCACATCCCTCATGTGGCTTAGCTCACTTTCCTCAAAAACTTGAATCTCGACTCCATCAATTTCTTCATGGAGTATGAGATCCTGTCTTTCATCCTTCAGATATTTAAGAGTCTCATCAGATACTCTCACAAGTTGATCAAAATTAAGTCCTGTTATTTCCATTGTATTGTTTTCAACAAATTTTTTCTCGAAATAATCAAGGTCAAATACTGCTATCTGAAATACTAAAAGCAAAATAAAAACTGGCAGTATTATTACTGTTATTGCCGATACAATTTTCTTCATTGGTTCAGCCCCTTTTTGATTAATGACATTCCTCTTAAAATTTCTTCTTCTCTTCTAAAATCATATTTACTGCACATATAAAGTCCAGTTATTAAATAATAGTATGATTTGCCATCGATGAAGTTTTCAGGAAATGTCCTCACTATTGTATAGCCCCTTACAAAGGAATCGAAAAGTCTTTCATCATCAAACATGCATGTTTGAAGCACTGTGCAAATATCAATGCTTGGATCATCGGGCATTGCATGTTCAAAATCAAGCACTCCCGTCACTTTATTATCATCATTCACTATAATGTTTCTGAAGCTGTAATCCCTGTGGGCAATAACTGACTTTCTGTTTTTTAATTTTTTTCTGAATCCAGGCAATGCTGCTATTCCCATTCTTATAATCATATGATCAAGGAGATTGCACGTAGCAAGCCTTTGTACTATGCTTCCATCCCTTAATTCCCTGTCTTTTACAATATCAGTATTGCCCTCATTCTCCCATGAATTATAGTGTTCATAGGATTTCCAGTCATGAATTCTGGCCAGGGCTTTTCCAAGCTGTTTTGATATATCAATCTGTTCCTCAATACTTTTATCAAACCACACTTCGTTTAATATTTTTCCATCAATTTTCTTCATGATTAGATAGTAAAGGTCTCTAGTCTTTCCCGTCTCATAAATCTCCGGTATAAATTCAAGACCTTCTAGAGACTTGTATGACATTATTTCATTATGCCATTTTTTCTCGGAAATTGATACCTTCACAACCAATTCCATTTCATTCTTTCTAATAAGGTAAACATAGTTTCTCCCCAGTCTATGGTTTCCTATGGGGCGAATATTTTCCATCTTTATAAGATATTTTTCAGAAATAAAATTTCTAAGATATTTATCATCCAATTATTCTCCCCTCCCGGTCTGTTTATTTTTTAAAGCTATTAACACCTCATCATTTTTATAGCTTATGAAAGTTAATTATTTCTCTAATATTTAATTCTACAACAAATGGAAAAATCAGTCAATGATTGCATCAATCGACTGATTTTATATAAGGAAGAAAAATTGTGAATTTTGATCCTTCAGTGTGGCTGCTCTTTACTTTTATCTTTCCCCTGTGTCCGAGGACTATGATTTTTGCTATTGAAAGTCCAAGGCCGTGACCTCCAGATTCCTTACCTCTTGATTCTTCAGCCCTGTAAAACCTATCAAATACCTTCTTAAGGTCTTTTGACTTGATGCCAATTCCATTATCCTTGACGGTTATGGCTACATACTCATCATTCCTGGTGCAGGAAATATCAATTTTACCGTTTTCAGGAGTGAATTTTCTTGCATTTTCCACAAATATTCTTATTGCCTGCTTGATTCTGTTCTTATCTGCATATACTATGACTCCCTCACAGACAGTACTTGTTATATCATGTGAAGTGTCTATCATTTTAGTTTCCCTGCAAACTTCTTCTATTACTTCATTGATATTGAATTCTTCCTTGTTAAGCTTAAGGGTCTTCTTGTCGTTTCTTGCTATGAAGAGAAGTTTCTCAACCAAATCCTGCATATTGTTTGCTTCGTTTTTAATAGCATCAAGTGATTCCTGAAGAACTTCCTTATCATCTTTACCCCATCTGTCCAGCATGTCCGCATATCCTTTAAGTACAGCTATGGGAGTTCTAAGTTCATGTGAAGCATCGGAAACAAACTGCTGCTGCTTAATATAGTCACTTTCAATTCTGTCCATCATGTTGTTGAATGTTTCAGCAAGCTCCTTCAGCTCGTACTGGGAAGCCTTTACGTTAAGCCTTGTATTTATATTATTTGCAGATATTGTCCTCGTTACCTCTGTCATATCGTTTATTGGTTTCACAATCTTTTTGCTTGTAGATGGTCCAATGGCAGCAATTATTATCATGCCCAGAAGTCCTGCACATATAATGAAAAAACCTATAATAAAAGTCTCCTCAATAAGATTTGATATGTCAAAATATATGTTCAAATGATACAAACTACTATTGTAATAAGTGCTTGCAGAATAAATATACACCCTGCTGGTTGCCATTCTATCAATTCTGTAAAAGGAATTTTCCATATAGACTTCCTCAAAGCTGTTGGTATTCACTATCTGGTTGTAGTCCGAGTTATATATGGCAACCCCGGCAAGCCTCTCATCTATGAGGTAATCTTCCAGCTCTTCGTTTTCACCTATTGTCTTTATTAGAACAAGGTCAGCATATTTTTCCCCCGTGTTTTCAAGCTCAACTATCTTATAAGTGGCATATCCAAATACTGCGGCAATAATAACTATTACCATGGATATAAGATACAGACCAAGATAGGCTATTGAAATCTTAAAGGAAATTGAAAGCCTGATTTTTTTTCTTAACTTGTAAAAGAACCTTCCTATAAATACAAATGGAGCAAACAAAATTCTGAAGAACAGGTTATCCATTATACTGGTTTTTTTCTTATTTTTCTTATTTTTTCCAATTACAATTTTTCTTTTTTCAGCTTTATCTATTACCGCTTTATTGTCACTGTCAATTTTCTTCATAGGTTCACCGCCTAATCTCTTATGATGTATCCTACTCCCCTGACGGTCTTAATGAGGTCTACACCATATTTCTGATCAATCTTTCCTCTAATATATCTTATATATACATCTATGAGGTTGGTTTCTCCAAAGTAATCGTATCCCCATACATTTTCAAGAATCTTTTCTCTTGAAAGCACTATGTTCTTATTTATCATGAGATACTCCAGAAGCTCAAATTCCTTCTTTGTCAGCACTATTTCATCATCACCATATTCGACCCTGTAATTGTCCTTATAGAGCTTTAGTTTTTCCTGGGTAAGTATATCTTTGTTCTCTTTGATTTCTTCATTTAAGTCGTTTCTTATTTTTCTTTTGAGTAGAACCCTTATTCTTGCAAGAAGCTCTTCTATAGCAAAAGGCTTTGTCATATAGTCATCTGCACCTACGTCAAGACCAGTTACCTTGTCGGAGACGTCATCCTTAGCTGTAAGCATTATTATGGGTACATCAGAAGTATTTCTAAGCCTTCTGCATATTTCTATACCGCTGAGTCCTGGTAGCATAAGATCAAGTACAATAAGATCTGCTTCATCCTTCATTGCTAATTCCAGTCCTGCCCTTCCTTCATTTGCAATGTCCACTTCATATCCTTCGTATTGAAGCTCCAGTTCAAGAAATCTAGCAATTTTCTTTTCATCTTCTATAATCAGTATTCTTTTTTTATCCATCTAATCACCTTTGCCTAAAAGTATATTTAACTTTATTATATCATGAGTACTATAAAATATAAAAAATTTTGAGCCGAAGCCCAAAATTTTTTATTCTATGGTTATTTCATCCTCTTCGTCGTCTAATTCTTCGGGTTCACTTACAGATTCTTCTTTAGGCATTTCTTCACTTTCTTCGAATATCTTGTCTGTGGTTTCCTTGAATTTCTTAGTCATCTTGTCAACATTCTTGTTAATATCAAATTTTGTTTTTTTGCCTGTGACGATTCTCATCTGATATCCAAGAAGAAAGAAGATCACTATTGCAACAAGACTGAATGGCATTGTAACCAGTGCTATTAGAGATACCAACCAGAATGGAAGATTCAAATATACCTTGTCTTTCTTTCTAAGAACGAAGTCTGTTGAAAGAAACTTGTTAAGTACTCTGTTGGCATTCTTGTTGACATTGTCACTTTTGTGTCTTCTATGTCCATGATAATTCTTTGACTGCTTTTCCAATTCTATTATGGCTTGCACTATGTCGCCTTCATTGTTTTCAAGAGCTTCCTTTGCTTCTTCGTAAGTGACGTTTACCCTACTTCTTAATTCATCAATCATTTCCAATGTAACTTTCATAATCTTTCCTCCTTTATTATGTCTTTATTATATGACTTCGGTATTAGGAGTTACTTAAACAAGTATTAGAATAAGATTAAAAAGACAAGAAAGCAGCTTTGCTGCGTTAAATGCATAAGCATTTATTAAGATGCGAAAGAAAGTTTCCTTAATCGCTAAATACCAACGTCTCAAGGGATTTAGCACTTTTAACTTTCTTAAGCTATAAAAAACTCAGGGCATGTAGCCCTGAGTTTTGATTGCATATTATATTACTCTACACCTGGAGAGTCGTTTTCTCTATTTTTAACTTTCGCAAGTATTTCTTTTGCGATTTCTTCGATACTTTTGCTTCCCATGTCTCCTTCGGCTCTTTGTCTTACTGAAACAGCTGATGCTTCTACTTCCTTTTCACCTACAACGAACATATAAGGTATCTTTTGAAGCTGTGCTTCTCTGATTTTATATCCTATTTTTTCTGACCTTGTATCTAGTTCAACTCTTATGTCCATATCCTCAAGCTGCTTTTTAACTCCCTCGCCATAATCGTTGAACTTGTCTGATATAGGAAGTATTCTAACTTGCACAGGTGCCAGCCATGTAGGAAATGCTCCTGCATAGTGCTCTATGAGAATTCCCATAAATCTTTCTATGGAACCCAATATTGTTCTGTGAAGCATTACAGGTCTGTGCTTTTCACCGTCCTGTCCAACATATGAAAGATCAAATCTTTGAGGCATCTGGAAGTCAAGCTGGCAAGTGCCGCACTGCCATGTCCTTCCTATTGCATCTTCAAGATGGAAGTCTATCTTAGGTCCGTAGAATGCTCCATCTCCCTCATTCACAATGTATTTTACATCCATTTCAATAAGTGCTTCTCTTAATGATTCAATTGCAACATTCCATTCTTCATCTGTTCCAATAGCTTTTTCCGGTTTTGTCGAAAGTTCTACATGATACTTAAATCCGAATATCTTGTACATTTCGTCTGTGAATTTAACCACACCCATAATTTCGTCCTTCAACTGGTCAAGTGTTACAAATAGATGTGCATCATCCTGAGTGAAGCTTCTTACCCTCATAAGGCCGTGAAGTGCTCCCGACATCTCATGTCTATGAACAAGTCCCAATTCACCCATTCTAAGGGGAAGGTCCCTGTAGGAGTACATATTGCTCTTATATACAAGTATTCCACCTGGACAGTTCATTGGCTTCACCGCAAAACTTTCTCCGTCAACCTCAGTGAAATACATGTTTTCTTTGTAGTTTTCATAGTGTCCAGACCTATGCCACAACTCTTCATTAAGAATAATTGGAGTTTTCACCTCACCGTACCCTTTCTTTATGTGTTCTTTTTTCCACAAGTCTTCCAATGTGTTTCTAACAATCATACCCTTAGGATGAAAGAATGGGAATCCAGGTCCTTCTTCATGCATTGAGAACAGGTCAAGCTCTTTCCCAAGCTTTCTGTGGTCTCTTTTCTTTGCTTCTTCAAGTCTGCGAAGATATTCTTCAAGCTGCTTGTTTTTCTCAAAAGAAGTAGCATAAACCCTTTGAAGCATCTTGTTGTCTTCGCTTCCTCTCCAGTATGCACCGGCTATACTAAGAATCTTCAAAGACTTAACTTTTTTAGTAGTCTGAAGATGAGGTCCAGCACAAAGATCAACAAAATCACCCTGCTTATAGAAGGAAATTACAGCATCCTCTGGAAGGTCGTTTATAAGTTCGACCTTGTACTGCTCGCCTTTTTCTTCCATATATACAAGTGCTTCATTTCTTGGAAGCTCAAACCTTTCTATTTTAAGGTCTTCCTTTACTATTTTCTTCATTTCAGCTTCGATCTTTTCAAAGTCTTCTTCTGTAAATACATGCTCTGAATCAAAGTCGTAATAGAATCCGTTATCTATTGCAGGTCCGATTGCAAGCATTGTTCCAGGATAAAGTCTCTGAACTGCCTGTGCAAGGATATGTGAACTTGTATGTCTGAATATGTTCTTGCCCTCGTCATCGTCAAATTTCAACAAACTTACTGTGCTGTCCTTTTCTACAATTTGGTCAAGACCCGCGGTACATCCATTCACCATTGCTCCTACAATTACTCTTGCCAATCCTTCACTTATGTTTTTCGCTATGTCGATTACTTTTACTGCTTCTTCAAATTCTCTAATGCTGCCGTCAGGCAATGTTATTCTTACCATATTCGTTCCTCCTCAAAAAATATAAAATCCCGTCCCTGGAAAGGGACGAGATAAATTCACGTGGTTCCACCCTAATTGGTGCTCTAAAGGCTTATCGCGCCTGTACGAAGTCCTTTCTTCATAATGAATTCAGACTTTGTTCAGAGCTAGTTTTCAACCGGTCATGAATGAAAATACTTACACCCAAGGTATTTTCTCTCTAAAGACTGTTTCCGATCTACTTCACTCGTCATCACATTGATATTATTTTCATTATAATTATATAAAAATATTTTGTCAATACTATATGATATTTTTTATTTAAACAATATAAAATCACTGGACATACAACATTCAAAATTATAAATTTAATCATTATTAATATTTAATATGACATTATGACATTAGTAATGTATAATGTACTTTAACGAAGGGAGTGTTAATATGAATTCGATATTTTCAATTATCATATTATTTATCATCATAAGTGTTATTTCTTCTGTAATAAAAGGAACTGCAAACAGTAAGGGAAACCCTTTTGAAAGATTTACAAGCAAAGGTGAAGAACCAAAAGAATTTGATGAAAACGGAAACCCAGTATTCAAAAAAAGAAATGTCAACATCAACAAGTTCCCAGGCAAAATGGTAATAGTGGTCATTCTAGTAATATTCATTGCTCTTTCAGCTATGAATTCCTACTATACCCTCGACCAAAGCGAACAGGCTTTGATTTTCAGATTTGGTGCACACAATAAGACGATTACAACACCAGGACTTAATTTCAAAATGCCATTTATTGACTCTATAGAATTTGTAAATATAGAGGAAATAAAAAGAATTGAATACGGCTTTAGAAGCCAAACTGATGAAAAATCATTCTTTGACGAATATTCAAACGAAAACTATTCTGATGTCAGTTCTGAAAAGGTAATGATTACACGTGATGAAAACCTGGTAGAAGTCGAAGTAATCGTGCAGTACAAGGTCTTGGATCCCGAAGCATATATACTCAATGTAGATGCTCCAAAGGAAACGCTTGAACTTGCTGCGTATTCAAGAATAAGAAGAGTTGTTGCAAATCACAATCTTGACGATGTTCTGACCCTCAACAAAGCCGTAATGCAACAGGAAATGCTTGAGGATATCCAGGAAATATCCAACAAATATAATCTTGGAGTTCTTATTACAACAGTTCAACTACAAGATGTAGATCCTCCAGCAGCAGTTGCAGCGGCATTTACTGACGTAGCAAGCGCAAAGGAAGACAAGGAAAAATACATCAATCAGGCAAATCAGTATTTCAACAAGATAATTCCTGAAGCTAGAGCTCAAAAAGAAAAATTACTAAATGAAGCAACTGCATACAAAACAGTACGAATCAATCAGGCAGAAGGTGATGTTGCGCGATTTACTTCAATACTTGAAAAGTACAAGGAAGCAACTGAAATCACAAGAACAAGGATGTATATAGAAACAATGCAGGAAATACTTCCAGGAATGGATATTTACATTGTAGATAGCAACAATATTACAATGCTTCCTGTAAGCGGTGCAAACACCAGTGCAGCTAATGCTGTAATCGGTGCTACATCAGGACAATAGGAGGTGCAATATGAAAAAAGGATTATTTTTATTTCTGATTATAGTGCTGGCAATGTTCCTAGCAACTGCTGCATATACAGTTGACACAAGAGAACATGCCATCATTTCTAGATTTGGCGAAGTTCAGAAGATCGTAGTAAACGAAGCCGGTTATGATACCGTAATGGAAACTATCAACAACAGTGAAAAATACAGTGGTGTAAAAGTTTCAATAAAAAAAGGTCTTCATTTTAAAATGCCTTTCATAGATACTGTCGAAAAACTTGAAAACAGGCTTATTACCTACAAGACAGCATCAAGACAGGTAAACACACTTGATAAGAAAATACTCATATTAAGCAACAATGCACAGTGGAAAATAGTTGATCCCCTGCTTTTCAGACTTACAATGAAAAACGAACAGCAGGCAAGTCTAAGACTAGACGACATACTTTATTCCGAGATAAACGTTCAGGTGGGTAAAACCATAGCTCATACACTTATAGCTGACAAGGAATACCTTGAGGCAATGTCACATACAGTAGTAACTGACGTTAACCAAGAGCTTGTCAAATATGGTATGGAGGTTCTTGACAACAGAATTCTCAAGACCGATTTACACGAGAGTAACATATTGAACATTTATGCAAGGATGGAAGCTGAAAGAAACCAAAAAGCACAACAGTACAGATCTGAAGGCGAAGAAGAAAAACTTAAAATAATTTCAAGCACAGATAGAGACGCAGCGATTATGATTTCCGAAGCACAGAAAGATGCTGAAATCTTAAAGGGTGAAGGTGATGCAGCCGCTACTCAGATATACAGCAATGCCTACAGTGCAGATGCTGATTTCTACGAATATTATCAGACTCTTGAGCTATACAAGACAACGCTTGATGGAACAACAATGGTAATAGATGAAGCTTCTCCATTGTTCAAGTATCTTACTAGATAACTTAGAAGATACCTCACTAAATACCAATGATTCAAAGGATTTAACACATTTAACTTTCTTAAGTTAAAATTAAAATGCCCGTGAGCACAAGCTCCCGGGCATTTTTTATTCAAGTAATTGCGAAACAATCAAAAAAGAGCATAAAAAAATCCAGAAATTTTCATCCAGATTTTTTATGATGCTTATATTTGTTTTGATCCTTCTTGTTATCCTTGTTGTCCTTAATGATCTTGTCAAATGGATCAACAACCTTCGATTTTTTCGAATCAGGTACAAAAATCTTGATTAATAAATCTTCCAATGAAAAGTTTTTAAATAATTTCACAATACCCCCCTGATTTGTTCCAGTATTTGTTCCGCCTATTTTATATAATACCACTATTACTAGGCTTTTTCAATAGAAAACACTCATTCTTTTATATGTTCGTTTAATGTCCTGATAACATCTTTATTGTTTCTATTTATGTCTTGTTTTAAGTTCTTCTTTGATTTCTTCTAATGATATTCCCTGGTTTATCATAAGTACCATTGTGTGATAAACCAAGTCGCTTATTTCATATATCAATTCACTCTTGTCGTCGTTTTTAGCTGCAATTATAACTTCTGCAGACTCTTCTCCTACTTTTTTTAGTATCTTATCAACACCTTTGTCGAAAAGATAGTTTGTATATGATCCTTCAACTGGATTCTCTTTTCTGTTATCTATAATCTTGAACAGTTTTTTAAGCATGTCCTCTTCAAATGAATATTCAACAACTGGATTGTGAAAACATGAATACTCTCCAGTATGGCAGGCAGGTCCTGTCTGCTTCACTTTAATAAGAATAGTGTCTCCGTCGCAGTCATAGTAAAATCCCTTTAATTCCTGTAGATGTCCCGATGTTTCACCCTTTTTCCAAAGACTCTGTCTGCTTCTGCTGAAGTATGTTACATAACCGCTTTCAAGAGTTGTCTTGATGGATTCTTCATTCATATAAGCCATCATGAGAACTTCTTTTGTTTCAAAATCCTGTGCTATAGCTGGTACCAAGCCTTTGTCGTCAAATTTGATTTTTTTCAATGTCTCTTCAATATTCATAATTAACCTCTTATTTGTAATTTTTTTGTTTCATATTCTTATTTCTATTCCTTCTTCTTTTAAATACTTCTTTAGATCCTTAATGTGTATTTCACCAAAATGGAATACGGATGCTGCCAGTATACCGTCCACATCTGCTTTTACTACAGCTTCCTTGAAGTGCTCCATCGTTCCTGCTCCTCCCGAAGCTATTACAGGTACATTTACCCTGTCTGTTATTTGCTTCAAAAGTTCAACATCATAGCCTTTCTTCATACCATCTTCATCTATGCTATTGACTACAATTTCACCGGCTCCAAGCTCAACTCCACGTACTGCCCATTCAATTGCATCGAGTTTTGTCTTTTCTCTTCCACCTTTTACATATACGCTCCATGATCCTTCATCGTTCTTCTTGGCGTCTATTGATAGTACAACGCACTGTGCACCAAACCTTTCAGATGCATCCTTAATTAGCTGGGGATTTCTTACAGCTGATGAATTTACGGAAACCTTGTCGGCACCCTTTCTCAATATATCCTTGAAATCTTCAACTGTTGATACTCCTCCTCCAACACTGAAGGGTATGTTTATTTCGTCTGCCACCTTCTTTACAAACTCATGCTGAGTTTTTCTCTCATCCGATGATGCTGTTATATCGTAAAACACGAGCTCATCCGCTCCATTATCGCTATAGAACTTCCCAAGAACCTCGGGAGCATCAACATCAACTATATCCTTAAACTGCTTTCCCTTTACAACCCTTCCGTCTCTGACATCAAGACAGGGTATTATTCTTCTTGCAAGCATTTCATCGCCTCCTTAAAATCAAGTTTTCCATCGTAAAGAGCCCTTCCAATTATGGCTCCGTACATATCCATTTTACTAAGCCTTTTTATATCCGCAAAGCTTGAAACTCCTCCTGAAGCTATTATGTCAAGATTTGTAGAACTTTTCAATTTTTCATATATCTCAAAATTAGGTCCCTTTAGCATACCTCCCCTTAGGATATCAGTGTATATCAAGGTCTTTATATTACATTCCTCCATGAAGTGACAAATATCCATGACGTCTACAGAAGTTATATCCTTCCATCCTCTAACTGCAGCCTTGCCGTTTACAGCATCAACAGACACAGCCAGGTATTCAGCATATTTTCCCGAAAGCTTTCTAAAAAGTTCCTGATTTTCAACTGCAAGAGTACCAATAATGATTCTTGACACTCCAACGCCAAGAAGTTCTTCTATTCTTTCTTCCGTTCTTATTCCTCCGCCTATCTCAACGGGGATGCTTATACTTTTGACTATTTCCCTGATTGACTCTCTGTTTACAAGGGATACTGATTGTGCTCCATCAAGATCCACTACATGAAGGTATTCTGCTCCTGCTTCCTGCCATTTCAAAGCCATTTCCACAGGATTATCCGAATAGACTATAGCCTTATGGAAGTCCCCTTGTGTAAGCCTTACACATTTGTTGTCCTTTATGTCAATTGCAGGAATTAATATCATTCTATAATTTCCTTGTATGCTTTCAAAATATTATGTCCAACCATTCCACTTTTCTCAGGATGGAACTGTATGCCGTAGATATTTTCCTTGTTTACAATTCCCGGAATCAATATTTCATAATTGGAATATGCAACCAGTTCGCTGTTGTCTGAATTTGCATAATATGAATGCACATAATATACATATTCACCTTCGTTTATATATTTGAGTATCTTGTTGTCCTGGTCCTTGAACCTAAGGGAATTCCATCCCATATGAGGAACCTTAAGTGAAATATCCATCTTCCTGATATCTCCTTTTATTAGTCCAAGACCGTCATACTCACCGTATTCATAGCCTTTTTCATATAGTAGCTGCATTCCCAGACATATTCCTATTATAGGCTTTCCCTTTCTAACTTCTTCCTTTATTACATCACTTAATTCTAGTTTATTCAACAGATCCATTGCATCCTTGTAGGCTCCAACTCCCGGAAGTATTATTGTTTTTGCATCTTTTATCTTCTGGATGCTGTCTGATACAACTGTGTCAAGACCTACCCTTTCAAATCCCTTTTGTACGGAGTTAAGGTTTCCCATTCCATAATCGATTATAAGGTTCATTACAGAACCCCCTTTGATGAAGTTATCCTGTCATCAATTACCTGCGTAGCTTCTGCAAGAGCTCTTCCTATTCCCTTGAACACAGCTTCAATCTTGTGATGGTCATTGTCTCCGTACAATACTTCAGCATGTAGTGTTATTCTTGCTTCGTTAATGAATGCTCTTAAGAACTCTTTGAAATTTTGAGTATCCATCTGTCCCAAATAGTCTTTTGACAGCTTGTCTTCATAAACAAGATATGCCCTTCCGCTTATATCCAGTGCGACCCTGCAAAGAGCTTCATCCATGGGAAGAAATACTGTAGAGTATCTTCTTATACCCTTTTTATCGCCCATTGCCTCGAAAAAGGCTTTTCCCAGGGAAATGCCTATATCTTCCACTGTATGGTGTGTATCCACCTCAAGGTCACCCTTGCACTTCACAGTAATATCAAACTTGCCATGAAATGCGAACAAATCAAGCATGTGATCGAAAAAGCCTATGCCTGTATCTATGTCTGCTATTCCACTTCCGTCAATATTGATTTTAATCTCTATTTCAGTTTCCTTGGTTTTTCTCTCAATGGATGCTTCTCTCATATGATATCCTCCAGTTCCTTCAATAGAATTTCGTTCTCTTCCTTATATCCAACAGAAATCCTGTAGTACCCTTCAAGGTCGCCTTTAAACTTCCTTATGAGAACTCCCCTCTCGTTAAGTTTTTCAAAGAGGTTTTCCATCTCAGTATAAATCATTATGAAATTAGACTTGCTTGGATATGTCTTGATTCCAAGATCAGTAAGATTTTCAGAAAGCTCGTCTCTGAGTTCTGCAATCTTTTCAGTAAATTCCTTTACCTTTTCAACCTTTTCGAAAGCCTTGTTTGCCACATATTGCGAAAGAGTATTGATATTGTATGGTACCTTTATCTTCCAAAGCTGGTTTACCATTTCGCTATTTGCTATAAGACATCCCATTCTTATGGATGCAAGTCCAAAAGCCTTCGAAAGAGTTCTCATGACTATGAGGTTTTCATAGTCGTTGATTTTGTCAACACAGGAATCTCCACCAAAATCTATATATGCTTCATCCAGTATCACTACTGTATCCTTAAGCTTATCCAACGTTTTGATTATATCATCTTTTTCAATATAATTCCCTGTAGGATTGTTTGGATTGCAAATAATTACAGCTTTTGGCTTTTCCTCAGCAACTCTTTCGACAAGATAGTCTAAATCAAATGAAAAATCCTCCTGGCTCTTAAGCTTTACATATTCAGCCCCGGCCATTTTGCAGTATACATCGTACATGCTGAAGGTTGGAACAAATCCCATAACCTTTTCTCCAGGTTCGCAAAAGCCATTGACAACAGTAGCTATCATTTCACTTGATCCGTTGCCTACCATGATATTTTCCTTTTTCACCGAATAAAATGCCGCCATATTTTCTCTAAGAAGCTGAGAATCGCTGTCGGGATATATGTTTGCCTGAAATCCTTCGATGAGAAGATTTTCTCCTATAAGATAATTCTTTCCCTCGTTTGCATCAAGCTTTACCCTGTATGGAATTTCATTTACAAAATACGGTTTTAAATCTCTTACACTCTTCTTTAATTCAATCATATTTCCCCTCTCCCTTATTCAAATCTTATTTTTATTGAATTTGCGTGACCAGTAAGACCTTCATTTTCTGCAAATCTAATTATGTCATCCTTTGAAGCTTCCAAGGCATCCTTGCTGTAGTAAATGAGAGATGTCTTCTTTATGAAATCATCAACGCTTAGAGGTGAGGAAAACTTGGCTGTACTGCTTGTTGGCAGCGTGTGGTTAGGTCCTGCGAAATAATCCCCTACAGGCTCCGGTGTATAGTTTCCAAGGAATATTGCTCCTGCATTCTTTATTCTCTTGTAATCTTCAAATGGATTAATCGTTGCTATCTCAAGGTGCTCAGGAGCTATTTCATTTGTTATATCTATTGATTCCTGAAGGCTGTGTGTATGTATTGCAGCTCCGTAGGTTGTCAGAGACTTGAGAATTATCTCCTTTCTTTCAAGGGTATCAGTGATTTTTTTCAACTCGATATTAACGTCCTTGATAAGTGTAGGTGAATCTGTCACCAATATTGATGCAGCCATTTCATCATGTTCTGCCTGGGAAATAAGGTCTGCGGCTATGTATCTTGGATTTGATGACTTGTCTCCAATGACAAGTATTTCACTTGGTCCTGCTATCATGTCTATTCCTACAAAGTCAGATACCATCTTCTTTGCCGCCGCAACGTAAATGTTTCCTGGACCTGTAATCTTATAAACCTTTGGTATGGACTCTGTTCCGTAGGCAAGAGCAGCTATTCCCTGTGCTCCTCCCACCTTGAATATCCTGTCCACTCCAGATATGCTTGCAGCAGCCAGTATTGAATCCTGTATCTTTCCTTCCTTGTTTGGTGGTGTTATCATTATGATTTCTTCAACTCCGGCAAGCTTTGCTGGAACTGCATTCATGAGAACAGTAGAAGGATATGTAGCCTTTCCACCTGGCACATATATGCCTACCTTTTCTATTGGATTCACAAGCTGTCCAAGGATTATATTCTTTTCGTTTGGCTTGTATATTGTTGATTTTCTAAGCTGTCTTTTGTGGTAGTCCTTGATGTTGTTGTATGATTTTTTAATTGTTTCAAGAAGGTCGCTGTCGACTCTTACCACCGCTTCCTCTATTTCTTTCTTGGTGATTTCAATGCTTTCCAGCTTAACTCCGTCAAACTTTTCAGTATATTCCTTTATTGCTTCGTCACCATTGTTTTTTACATTTTCAATGATGTCCTCTACAACCTTGTAGATTTCCTTGTAGTCTGTTGTTGTCCTATTGAAAAGTTCATTCAGAAATCCCCTGCTTTGTCCTGACTCAATTACCCTCAACATCTTCAGCTTCCTCCAGATTTTTAATTTTTTTGATTATATCATCTATCTGTTCCATCTTGAACTTATATCCAATCCTGTTTGCGATTACAAGAGGATTAATTTCATACATTTCTTCAAAAACTTCAAGTCCATTGGCTTTCAGCGTATTTCCAGTTTCCACCAAATCAACTATTACATCTGAAAGTCCAAGTACAGGTGCAAGCTCAACGGATCCATTAAGCTTAATTATTTCAATCTTTTGGCCCTTAGATTCAAAATATTCTTTGGTGGAGTTTGTAAACTTTGTAGCAACCTTAAGTATGGATTTGTTCATGTTTAATTTCGCACCCTTCATTCCAGCTATGCTCATGTTACAGTATCCGAAGTTCAAATTGTAAAGCTGATATACGTCTGAAAGGCTTTCCTTAAGCATATCCTTTCCAACTATTCCTATGTCTGCAACTCCATTATCCACGTAGGTAACAACGTCTGAATTCTTTAGAAGCATGAATTTTATCTTGTTCTCCTCATCTATGAATACAAGCTTTCTTGAATCTAGGTCAAGGCAATGCCCTATTCCTATTTTATTGAAAAGCTCTGTAGATTGCTCTCCAAGTCTTCCCTTTGCAAACGCAACTGTCAAATAATCCATTATATTTCGCCTCCCTTATAAAGTACTTTTAACAACTCGTCAATTTCTATTGAAAATCCTATGGCCGGTATAACTTCACCGAAACGTTCAGTATATGTGTCGTATCTTCCACCCTTTATTATTTCTCTGTTTGAATCTCTGAAGTATCCTCTCAATGTAACTCCCGAATAATATCCAAGGCTCGATACCATTGAAAGGTCGCAAATAATGTTGTCCGTAAATTTCTTTTCCTCAAGGAATGAATATATTTCCTTCAGTTCCTTAAGTCCCTTTTCCATTCTTTCATTTAAGAAACCTTTTTCAATGGTTTCAAGTACTGTCCTCATATCTCCTTTCAGGTCTATGAGATTTAGTAAAACATCGTACGCATCGTTGTCCTTGAAGTTTTTGATGTATCTTTCCAGCTCCTGCTTGTTCTTCCTGTCAAGGAAATACATTATTTTCGTATATTCCTCATCATTTAAGTAGAATTCCTGAAGAAGTCCCTTTAAATATTCTGAGCTTCCTATTTCCATTACATATTTGTCTCTGTATTTTTTCATGATGTCATTGGCAAGCATTATAACTTCCTTGTCTGCATCAATTGTATCTATTCCCAAACACTCTATTCCCATTTGTCTTATTTCCTTAACTGAGATCCCCGACTGCCTGAATATCTTTTCATAGTAGAAAATTTTAAGTTTCAGGTCGTCCTCCCACTTTGGAAGAAGATTTGTAAGCAAGGTCGATGTTATATCAGGTCTAAGTATGGATATCCTTCCGTTTGCATTTATAACCTTTACTGTTGACTTTCTGTTTGACCTCGAATTCATGGATACGAACTTGTCATAATCCTCCACAATCTCAGGCTCGTAATTCATGTATCCCTTGTCGATAACCATCTTTTCTATATCGTTTTTTAATTTGTACCTTTTTGATGAATATGCCAATTCATCCTTAATGTTTGTAAATTTCATTTCTACCTCCGTTTTATTCTAAGACACAGCGACTCCGTCGCGATATATGCTTTTTTTTGACAATATAAAAAGCCATCCGAATACATCCGAATGGCTTAAAGTTCTTATCCATCATAGATGCAGTCTATAGTAACAACTAATAGAGCTTGCATCCATGAACTATTTTAAAATAGTACTAGAAGAAACTCTTATTTCTATGATGATGATGAATATTAAATTGTGCAATTTTTCTGTTCGATAAACATTTCATATTCATTTCCTCAAAATTTAATTTATGTAATATTAACATTTTATTACATTATTGTCAATAAAATTATGTTTTTTCATTAACAAATTATGGTTTTTGTTAATAATTACATAATAAATACTCTTTCCCCAATGCTTCTAGAATCAAAACGGACTCTTTATTATATTATTCTACGTATACTTCCACTGTGTCACCTTCTTCTGTTTCAACTTCTACAATTTTGCCTTCGGCGCCGCTTTTTATGAGTTCAAGGATTTCCTGAATATCTATGTCCTTCATGGATTCTTCAAGGTCCTTGTCGAAGCTTTTACCTATCTTGAGACCTGTCTCCACTAGCGCTATTGGCACGTTTACATTAACCTTGTTCTTGCCGCCCTTTTCGTTGCTAATGACCTTTATTCTCAGCCATTTTGCACTTGAACCTGTTTTTTCAACATCTATTTTCCCCTTGCATTCCTCGATGGTAGAAAGAAGCTTATTTCCCTCTTCAGCAGTTATTGTTCCTTCTTCAATCATTTTCAAAATCTTAAGTTGTTCTTCCCTCATTATATTCATCCTCCTAAATCACTTCGCCATTCAGCAGCTTCAAAGCCTGGTCCGAAGTTATTTGCCCCTTGCCGAGCTTATCCAATATATCCGTCTGATTTACAGAATCCTTCTTTGCTTCTTCCTTGTAACCAAGAGCCTCTATAATCTTGTCGAGAAGCTTTCTTACTGTAGGATAAGATATCCCCAGTTCTTTTTCTATCTCTTTTATATTGCCTCTGTTCTTTATAAATATTTCAGCAAAATATTTCTCTTCCTTGTCCAGCTGATCAAACTTGCATAGCTCAAATTCACCGCTTATTTTTGTACCGCATCTCTTGCAGGACAACTGTGTTACTTTAAGCTTGTTGTCGCATACAGGACAGGTCCCTATTACTTCTTTCTTCATATCATCAACTCCATTAAATGTTTACTTTGTATAGATTTGAACCAACGTACCGTCATCAGCTTCAACTTCAACTATTCTCATGGGTGGATGGTTTCTCAGTACATTAAACAATTTCTTAATTTCCTTACTGTCCAACTTTTCAAGAATCTCTTTTTCCTCAGAATGCTTAATACCCATTTTTATCCCCCAGGATGCCAAGCTCCCCATAAGTCCAAGAGGTAGCGGTGGAAGGTTAACTTTACTACCGATCTCTCCATCCAGCACTTTTATTTTGATCCACCCGGATCTTCCTCTTTCAATTTCAGGTTCTTCTATTTCAACTTCATCTGAAATATCAATGGATTCTATAAGCGCTACAGCTTCATCAACTGTGATTTTCTTATCTTCCAACATTTCAAGTATTGCCATTATTTTCATATCCATCCCTCAATCAATACATTCTTTTCATATTGTCACAAAATACCATTAAATAGTTTTCATAACATTTACATTTTCTTTTTCTGTTATATTCTATTCTATCATATACTTCTCGACCTTCAAATAATTCCCTTTCAAACATTTCCATACCTCCAAAATTTCAATTTCTCATTTTCTAGAATACTGTTCTCGAAAAACTCATTTCATTGTTTCTTGATTCTTTTCTTCTCTTTTCTATTCTGTAAAATTCTATCCTTTTGTATGATTCGTATCCTTCATTAAAATATTTCCTCATAATTCCCTTTCCTTTTTATTGATTTTATTAACCCGGTCATTAATTATCTTTATTTAATTAAATTATACATCTATATTTTTAATTTGTCAATGATTTATATTGATAATATCAATTTACATATTAACATTATCAATATATATTTAAATTTATTTGATTATTTCAATAAAAAAAGAGCCTTTCGGCTCTACTTTTTAATATTTTTAATTATATCTTCAAATAAATCAATAAACTTATCAATTTCATCATAAGAAATGGTAAGAGCAGGCACTATTCTCACTATGTTTCCTGCAGTTACATTTAGAAGCATCTTTCTTTTCATACCCTCATCTTTTATAAGATTAGCAAATTCACCAGTATTGATACCAAGCATGAGACCCTTGCCCCTTACTTCATTGATTATACCTGGGTATTTTTCAGACACGTCATTTACCTTATTTCTGATATAATTTCCTTTTTCCACAACTTCTGTAAGAAGTTGTTCGCTTATAGTTTCCTTAATCACAACTAATCCTACTGCACAAGCTACAGGACTAGGTCCAAAGGTTGTTCCATGATCTCCTGGTACAAGAATATCGCAACATCTTTCACTAGCAAGGACTGCCCCTATGGGAAATCCACCACCAAGACCTTTTGCCACAGTTACCATATCAGGTACTACATCGTAATTTTCAACAGAAAGGAACTTTCCAGTTCTTCCAATTCCTGCCTGGATTTCATCTACTACAAGCAAGAAGTCATATTCAAGAGAAAGTTTCTTGACTTCCACAAGAAAGTCCTTGTCTACTTCAACAATTCCACCTTCACCCTGTATCGCTTCAATAAATACTGCACATACATCTTCATCTATTAACGCCTTAATGCTGTCTATGCTATTGAAATCGAAATTGTATACTTCAGGTACAAGGGGCTTAAAGCTTTCCTGATATTTTTTCTGTCCTGTAAGAGCAAGACTGCCGTATGTTCTTCCATGGAAAGAATTATGGGCAGAAAGAATTTTTGTCTTCTTTTCAGACTTCATCCTTCCATATTTTCTTGCTATCTTCATAGCGGCTTCATTTGACTCTGCTCCTGAATTTGTGAAAAACACTTTTTTAGCAAAGGTATTTTCAACAAGAAGCTTTGCAAGCTCCACAACAGGCTCAGATGCAAAATAATTTGATATGTGGATGTATTTTTCAGCCTGCTCGAAAGCAGCCTTTAAAATCGCCTTGTTCTTGTGCCCAAGACTGTTTACTGCTATACCACTGAACATGTCAAGATATACATCTCCATTTATATCGGTTACGTAAACTCCGTCCCCTTCAACTATTTCTATTGGAGTTCTATTGTAAGTATTTACTATATATTTACCATCATTTTTTAGAAAACCCATAAAATCACCTCAATCCTAGTCCAAGTCTCTTAAATCAGCAAGAAGCTGAGTCTTCGATTCTGTCTTTGCATCCTTCATCTTGATTACTTTTGCTGGTGATCCTGCAACTACTGCTCCTGCAGGTACATCTTCTGTAACTATTGCTCCTGCAGCAACTACTGCTCCCTTTCCTACTCTTACACCTTCAAGAAGAACTGCATTTGCTCCAACTAGAACATCATCTTCTACAATTACCGGCGTCTTGCTAGGCGGCTCAAGAACTCCAGCAACCACTGCTCCAGCACCTATGTGAGCATTTTTACCTATTGTTCCTCTAGCACCAATAACAGCACCCATGTCAATCATTGTACCTTCACCTATTTCGGCTCCGATATTTATTGTAGCACCCATCATTATTACAGCGCCTTTTCCTATTGAAACCCTGTCTCTTATAGTAGCACCAGGTTCAATTCTTGCTTGGATTTCATTTGTATCAAGAAGAGGTATTGCAGAGTTTCTTCTATCATACTCTAGCTCATACTCTTTAATATTTGCACTATTATTGTCTATTATTGCCTTTACAACATCAAATTCACCAAATACTACGGCACTTTTCTCAGTACCAAAAACTTTGCATCCTGCAAAATCGATTTTGTCTAAATCTCCGTTTACGTAAAATTTAACTGGAGTTGCTTTTTCTGCATCCTTAATAAATTTTGCAATCTCATAAGGATCTGTCATTTTTTTTTGTTCCATATGTATCTCCTCTTTATTTATTATTCTATATTTTAATATTTATTAATATAACATATATGACATTAATATTCTACCGTTTTTTTGTATTAATATTAATCGAATTAGAATGCAATAGGAATGAACCGGTAAAGTTCATTCCTAAATTTATATGAACCATCTTTCAAAAATACAAAAAGAACCGTCCCTTTTGTATTTTTGTTAGAGCATGTCGTTCATATCATAGAAGCCAGGTCCCTTGTCCGCCATAAATTCAGCAGCTTTAATGGACCCTATTGCAAAGACCTTCTTTGAAGTTGCAGTATGTCTTATCTGGATTATTTCATCAACACCGGCAAACATTACTTCGTGTTCTCCTGCAATGGTACCACCTCTAATAGCATGCACTCCTATTTCTCTTTCCTGTCTCATTGTGTCATTTCCTTCCCTACCATGAACAAGGTTGCATTTATTATTTAGAGTATCATTAATGGACCTTAGAAGCATCTTTGCAGTACCGCTTGGAGAATCCACCTTCTTGCTGTGGTGCTTTTCCATAAGCTCTATATCATAGCCGTCTTCAAGAAGCTCTGCAGCCTTTTCAATAAGCTTGATCATTACATTTATTCCATAAGACATGTTTGCACTTCTGAATACTGGAATCTTTTTAGAAGCTTCCATTACAGCTTCCATGTCCTTGTCTGTATATCCTGTAGTCGCTAAGACTACAGGCTTGTTGTTCTTTATTGCATAATCAAGAAGTGGAAGCAAAATGTTCCTGCTTGAAAAATCTATTATTGTATCTATATCTTCCTTGATGTCATCAAAGGAACTGTATACTGGGTAATCACCCTGCCTTGCTGCTCTATCAACTCCAGCAACAACACTACAGGTTTCCCTTTCATCAGCCTGTGATGAAATCACTTGCCCCATTGCTCCGTCGCAGCCAACCATAAGTATTTTTGTACTCATAATCATCTCCTTACAAGACCAATTTTATTCATTGCTTGAAGAAGTTTTTCCTTGTTTTCTTCAGCCATTTCATAAAGTGGCATTCTCAATTCTCCAACCTCGAATCCCATCATGTTCATACATGTCTTTACAGGAATAGGATTTGTCTCTATGAAAAGATTCCCTATTATATTATTCATATCTAACTGGATTTTTCTTGATCCTTCAATATCTCCCTCATGGAATTTCATTACCATATCATGCATTTCAGTAGGCATTACATTTGAAACAACCGATATAACTCCTAATGCTCCAAGGGAAAGAAGAGGTACTACCATGTCGTCATTTCCAGAATATATTCCAAAATCCGATCCATCAAGCTTGCTCATAACCTCTGCAGCATAGCTGATGTCTCCAGTTGCATCCTTCATGGCTACAATGTTCTTGATTTTCGAAAGCTTTAGAACTGTATCGGATTCTATTCTAAGTCCAGTCCTTGAAGGTACATTATAAGCTATTATAGGCACATTTACTCTATCGGCAATGAATCTGTAGTGGTTTACCAAGCCTCTTTGTGTAGTCTTGTTGTAGTACGGTGTAACAATCATAAGTCCATCTACACCGAGGCTTTCAGCATGCTGGCTAAGCTGTAGACAAAATGCTGTGTCATTGCTTCCTGTACCGGCAATTACCGGTACTCTTCCCGCAACTTTTTCCACGCAATATTTCATTACTTTCTTGTGCTCTGCATCACTAAGAGTAGATCCTTCACCTGTAGTTCCACAAGTGATTATTGCATCTATTCCTTTATCTATCTGCCAATCAATCAATTCACCGTATTTATCAAAATCTACCTCGCCATTTTTAAAAGGTGTTACTATTGCTGTTCCTGCTCCTTTAAATAACATAATTGTATCCTCCAATTTTTATTTTATAATTTAATTTGATTTTTGCTTTATACATGGTT
>NZ_CEZJXU010000002.1:26375-26742 GCF_983023055.1 Dethiosulfatibacter sp.
CACAAAAATCGACCCCCTTCAGTATAATAATTTCAAAAATTAGACACATAAGGAGGCCGATTAAATATAAAAAAGCCATGAGTAAAAACTCATGACCGTTAGTCCATTTATTCTTACCCTCATGTATAACAGCACTCCCTAAACAGTGGGTCTGTTTCGGACAGTGCCATACTTCTTCAGTATAGCCCCAATATACATATAGTATATTTCGGCGACAGTCCCTTTCCAAATCGTACTCTTGACTAATCGCGGCCTCTGTAATACACATATTAAGTTTGTTAAAGATTAACAGAAAGACATAACTTTGTCAACAGTTTATGCGATGTTTTATTTATATTATTACTCTTGAAAGCAAGTGTCTACCCAA
>NZ_CEZJXU010000003.1:0-23260 GCF_983023055.1 Dethiosulfatibacter sp.
TGGAAGAAGGATTGAGATTTGCGATCAGAGAAGGCGGAAGAACTGTTGGAGCAGGCGTTGTTGCTAAAGTAGTTAAGTAATTCCATACTATTTAAAATATTCAGGCAGGTCATTGACCTGTCTGTTTTATTTTTTTGTTTTTCAAAATAGAAACCTCGTCAGTTGTAAGACAAAGCAACTAAGTAGAGATGAACTTGCGGCATAATTACTTTCGATTTCTTATACCTTGTATGAAAAGGATGAAATCAAGTCTCTGACTGGGATAGAGCAAGTGGGACAAAAAACGACACCATGTGGATGACAAAAAACAGGTTTTGATTAAAAAAACCTGTTTTTTTATTGCTAAATCAAAGTAAACTTAAAATACTTTTGAATTTACTTTAATTAATAAAAATGGCAAAGAATAAGTATTAAATTAATAAAAACAACTTAAATACCGTTTAAAAAGTATTTAAGTTGTACTATATTGATGCTATAATCCATAGATGTAATATATTAAAAAGTGGTTATTAGGAGGATCAATTGGCAACGGTAAATAAGAAGAGTTATTCAAAATTTAGGTCAACAATAGAGACAACATTTTTCAGAAATAATATTAAGAATGTAAATAATTTAAAAGAAGCATACGAACTGGCAAAAAAATCACCAGGTACAATAATAACTGATCAGACTGTACATGGTGCTGAGACCATAGGTCTTGAAAAGGATTCAAAGGTATTGCTTTTTAACGACGGGTCCATAACAGGGAGATACAAGGATGCCAGAGTTATAATAGGAGAACCAGGAATAGATGCGGAAAAATATGCTTCCATATTAAGGGATGCCATGTACCAAAGCAGATACAGTTCTCATTTGGTTGCATCATCATATATAGGACTGGAAGAAGAATTTATGTTAAAGGCCAAGCTCCTGATTACTGAGGGAAATGAAAATCTTATGTACAACTGGCTTTTAAACTTTCAATATGTTAATGAAGAATACAAAACACTTTATAATAAATCAGAAGTGCATGATGAAGAGGATATCCTCATTTATTCAAATCCTGACTGGTATCATCCGGAGCACCCTTGTGGCCTTGCAATTTTTGACCCGGACAACAACTGTGCTGCAATTCTGGGATTGAAATATTTTGGAGAGCATAAGAAGGGAAGCTTGACACTGGCATGGAATATTGGAAGGAAGCTTGGATATGCACCTTGCCATGGAGGAATAAAGGAATTCTCACTTGAAGACGACAATAAATATGTAATGAGCTTCTTTGGCCTGTCTGGTTCAGGAAAGTCCACTTTGACTCATCACAAACACAACAATAAATACGAAACAAAAATACTTCATGATGATGCATTTGTCATTTCCACTGAGGATGGTTCAACAATAGCTCTTGAACCATCATATTTTGACAAGACTCAGGACTATCCAGAAGGATGTGAAGACAATAAGTATTTATTGTCGGTACAGAACTGCGGAGCAAGGCTCAATGAAGAAGGAAAGGTAGTGCTTGTTACTGAAGATATTAGAAACAGCAACGGAAGGGCTATTAAGTCAATACTATGGAAGGAAAACAGAGTAAACAAGTTTGACAGAAGCATCGATTCAATAATATGGATAACAAAGGACCCTGCACTTCCACCAGTACTAAAGGTTAATGATTCTGTACTTGCAGCAACATTTGGTGCTACACTGGCAACCAAAAGATCAACTGCAGAGAGAATTAAGGAAGGTGCAAGTTACAATGACCTTGTCATAGAACCATATGCAAATCCTTTCAGGACTTATGCCCTGGCTGAAGACTATGTTAAGTTCAAGTATCTTTTTGAAAACAAGGGTGTAGACTGTTATGTAGTAAATACAGGAAGTTTTGTGGACAAGGATGTTAATAAGGAAGTAACAATAGAAGCAATAGAAAGAATTGTGGAAGGCAGAGCTGAGTTTAAGGACTTTGGATATTTGGAGGATATGGAGTATCTGGATTTTGAAGGATTCAATCCTGATTTTGACAATCAAGATTATGATAAGCTTCTGAAAAAAAGTATAAAGATAAGGATCGATTACCTCAAGATGATGATGATGGAAAGACAGGGAATTGATTCTCTTCCTGTAGAAACCATAAATGCTTTGGAGAAATTTCTCATGAAGATAAAAAAGATTGCATAAATAGGAAATGGCCTTGAAGCGTTGGTATTTTGTGTTTAAGAGAACTTTTCGAGAGAATAATATCCACTTTGGAGGATAATATTATATAGTTGTTTTTTTATATGATTATTTTTTAAATATATTTATTTAACTCTTGACTTTTCAACAGAATCGTATATAATCAAGAGGCAGTTTAAATTCGGTAAGTACAAGCAGGATATGACATAAGCATATCTGCTATTATTTTGTTCAGAGGAAATATTAAAAAAATGTAACATTTAAAATTTATCTTGATTTATTGCTGTGTTTTATGTAGAATGTTCTAGTGTGCCGCATGCGAAGAAGCAGGAGGTTGCCGGTTTGACCGGGTAATTTTTGCGGAGCAAGTCTTGCTATAAGCGAGGCGAAAAGGAATACCATCTTTTAAAAAAAAGATAGTGAACACCTGGGAGGGTGTTCATGGGAATGACCTTTTCGTATGAATGGTTTACAATACGAATAAATAAGGGAGGTAACACAATGGAAAATAGTCAAAAGATTAGAATTAGATTGAAAGCATATGATCATCAGATACTTGATCAATCAGCTAAGAAAATAGTTGAAACTGCTAAATCAACAGGAGCTGACGTTGCAGGGCCGATTCCTCTGCCAACTGAAAAGCAAATCATTACAATCTTGAGAGCTGTACATAAGTACAAAGATTCTAGAGAGCAGTTCGAGCAAAGAACTCACAAAAGATTGATTGATATTTCTAATCCTACACCAAAGACTGTGGATTCGCTTATGAAATTGAATCTGCCTGCAGGTGTAGATATTGAAATCAAACTGTAAAAGTAGAGAGAAAAGATATAGACACTCTGCTTAGTATGATTGCAGTAATTGTAATCCGCTGTAAGAAAAATGGAGGTGTAAACGGATGAAAGCAATTATAGGTAAAAAAGTAGGTATGACTCAAATCTTTGTTGAAGATGGGTCCCTGGTACCTGTAACAGTAATTGAATCACAAGGAATGGTTGTAGTGCAAAAGAAAACTGTCGATAAAGACGGTTACGATGCAATCCAGGTTGGATTTGGTGAGATCAAAGCAAAAAATGTGAACAAGCCAAAGGCTGGCCATTTTGAAAAAGCTGAAGTAGAAGCAACGAGACTTTTGAGAGAATTCAAAGTTGAAGATCTTGACGCGTATGAGGTTGGACAGGTAATAACTGTTGAAACATTTGCTGCAGGAGACAAAATCGACGTTGTAGCAACATCAAAAGGTAAAGGAACTGCCGGAGTAATCAAGAGACACGGACATTCTAGAGGCCCTGAAACTCACGGTTCTAAGTCACACAGGGTAACTGGTTCTTTAGGATCATCTGCATATCCTGGAAGAGTAGTAAAGGGTATGAAGAGTGCTGGAAGAATGGGTAACGAAAGAGTAACAATACAAAACTTGGAAGTAGTAAGAGTTGACGCTGAGAAAAACTTATTGCTTGTTAAAGGTGCAGTACCTGGACCTAAAAAGGGTTTTGTAACAGTAAAGGAATCATTTAGATAATCAATATTTAGTGAAAGGAGGATTATGTATGCCTAAAGTAGCTCTTTATAATGTGTTAGGCGAACAAGTTGGCGACATTGAGTTAAATGATGACGTGTTCGGTATTGATATAAATACACATGTAATGTATGAAGCGGTTAAGGTTTACCTGGCTAATCAGAGACAGGGAACACAATCGGCAAAAACGAGAAGTGAAGTAAGAGGTGGAGGAAGAAAGCCTTGGAGACAAAAAGGAACTGGTAGAGCGAGACAAGGTAGTATCAGATCACCTCAATGGAAAGGCGGTGGAGTTGTATTTGCTCCAAAGCCAAGAGATTACAGTATGAAGTTGCCTAAAAAGATAAGAAGACTTGCATTGAAATCTGCATTTAGCGCAAAAGCTCAATGTGATGAAATAATAGTTCTTGATGCTTTAGCAATGGAAGCTCCAAAAACAAAAGAAATGCTTAAAGTTCTTGGTAACCTAAAGGTTGGTAAGAAAGCATTGGTTGTAACTACTGATAAGGATGAGAATGTTGTATTGTCAGCAAGAAACATCCCAGGAGTAAAAACGGCACAAGTTAGTACATTGAATGTTTACGACATTTTGAATCACGATGCATTCATAATTACTAAGGATGCAGTTAATAAAGTGGAGGAGGTGTATTCCTAATGCGCAGTCCACATGATATAATAATCAAACCAATAGTAACAGAAGCCAGCATGGATAATATGGCTGAAAAGAAATACACATTCAAAGTAGATAAAAAAGCTAACAAAACTGAAATTAAAAATGCTGTAGAGCAGATATTCAGTGTAAAAGTAGCTAAAGTCAATACTTTGAATATGATTGGAAAGATGAAGAGACAAGGTGCGAATATTGGTAGAAGAGCAGGCTGGAAAAAAGCTATTGTAACTCTTACCAAAGACAGCAACACAATCGAATTCTTTGAAGGAATGTAATAAACGAAGGAGGAACGAAAATGGGTATTAAAAAGTTTAGACCTACTTCTCCGGCTTTGAGACAAATGACAGTATCGACTTTTGAAGAAATCACTTCAACTGAACCAGAAAAGTCACTGTTGGCTCCTCTTAAGAAACACGCAGGTAGAAACGTAAGAGGAAAAATTACAGTTAGACACAGAGGTGGCGGACACAAAAGAAAGTACAGAATCATAGATTTCAAAAGAAATAAAGACGGAGTACCAGGAAAAGTAGCAACTATAGAATATGATCCTAACAGAAGTGCAAATATAGCGCTTATACACTATGTAGATGGCGAAAAGAGATATATCATTGCTCCAAACAAGATTAACGTAGGGGACCAGATTATTTCGGGACCAACTGCTGACATCAAACCGGGTAATGCTCTTAAACTTAAAAACATCCCTGTTGGTACAATCATACACAATATAGAGCTTAAAGCTGGAAAAGGAGCACAACTTGTAAGATCTGCAGGTAACTCGGCTCAGCTTATGGCGAAAGAAGATAAATATGCACAGGTAAGACTTCCATCAAGTGAAGTTAGGCTTGTAAGTGTTGAGTGTAAGGCAACTATCGGACAGGTTGGAAATCTTGATCATGAGAATATTACAATCGGTAAAGCTGGAAGAAAGAGACACATGGGCTTTAGACCTACAGTTAGAGGTTCTGTAATGAATCCTAATGACCATCCACACGGTGGTGGTGAAGGTAGAGCACCTATTGGTAGACCTTCTCCTGTAACTCCATGGGGTAAACCTGCATTAGGTTATAAAACTAGACAGAAAAATAAGAAATCTGACAAGATGATTATTAAGAGGAAAAAGTAAAGTCATTCGGTGAAAGGAGGAACTTCTGATGGGTAGATCGTTAAAAAAGGGACCTTATTGTGAACCTAGTCTTTTGAAAAAGATTGACGATATGAATAGCAACAACGAAAAGAAAGTTATCAAAACATGGTCTAGAAGATCAACAATATTTCCTGAAATGATAGGTCATACGTTGGCAATTCATGATGGTAGAAAGCATGTTCCCGTATATGTTACTGAAGATATGGTAGGGCATAAGCTTGGAGAATTTGCTCCAACTAGAACTTACAGAGGACATGATAAAACTGAAAAATCTTCGAAATTAAGATAGAAGAAGGGAGGTATTTTTAGTGGAAGCTAAAGCAACTGCGAAGTATATAAGAATCTCACATAGAAAAATGAAGTTCATTTGCGATATGGTTAGAGGTAAAGATTTAAATGAAGCATTGGCGATTTTGAAATTCACTCCCAAAAAAGGAGCACGTGAATTAGAACAGGTAGTTAAGTCTGCAGCAGCTAATGCGGAAAACAATTTTGATCTTGATAGAGATAAATTGTATGTAAGCAAAGTAAGCGCCGATATGGGACCAACTCTTAAGAGATGGAGACCTAGAGCAAAAGGTGCAGCATATAAAATTTTAAAAAGATCAAGTCACATAAACGTTACTGTTGAAGAAAGAGTATAGTAAAGGAGGTAGACGATGGGTCAAAAAGTTAATCCTCACGGACTTAGAGTTGGTGTAAACAAGGATTGGGACTCAAGATGGTATGCAGACAAAAAACATTTTGCTGACAATCTGATTGAAGACTATAAGATACGTGAATTTATAAAAAAAGAACTTTACTTAGCTGGAATAGCAAAGACAGAAATCGAGAGATTTGCTAACAGAGTTAAAGTGAATATATTCACAGCGAAGCCTGGAATGGTAATAGGAAAAGGCGGATCTGGTGTTGAAATGATCAGAAACAAGCTTGAAAAGCTGACTGAAAAAACTGTAATAATCAACGTTGAAGAAGTCAAGCGTCCTGATTTGGATGCACAGCTTGTAGCTGAAAGTATCGCTAGCCAGATTGAGAGAAGGGTATCCTTCAGAAGAGCAATGAAACAGTCTATTCAGAGAAGTATGAGAATGGGAGCAAAGGGAATAAAGACTTTGGTTTCAGGAAGACTTAACGGAGCAGACATGGCAAGAAACGAAGGGTATAGCGAAGGTAAGATACCTCTTCAAACTCTTAGAGCTGACATCAGTTACGGATTTGCTGAAGCGGACACTACTTATGGTAAGATTGGTGTTAAAGTATGGATTTGTAGAGATGAAATATTTAGTGCAAAGCAAAGACCAGAAGTTGACAGAAGAGATAACAGAAAAAAAAGACCAAAGAAGAACTATAATAAATAACAGTAATCCCGCAGGAAGGAGGATGTCGAATTATGTTAATGCCTAAAAGAGTAAAACGTAGGAAACAACACAGAGGCAGAATGACTGGTGTAGCTACGAAAGGCAATAAATTATCTTATGGTGAGTTCGGAATCCAGGCATTAGAGCCAGCATGGATAACATCTAATCAGATAGAAGCAGCCAGAAGAGCTATGACAAGATATGTAAAAAGAGGCGGAAAAATCTGGATAAAAATATTTCCAGACAAGCCTGTAACAAAAAAACCTGCAGAAACAAGAATGGGTAAAGGTAAAGGCTCTCCAGAGTATTGGGTAGCAGTAGTCAAGCCGGGCAGAGTAATGTTTGAAATGTCAGGTGTGCCAGAAGATGAAGCAAGAGAGGCGATGAGACTTGCTATTCACAAATTACCTATAAAATGCAAGTTTATAATGAAAGCAGAGCAGGGAGAAAAGGAGTAAAACAGTTAGCGAATTGAATGGATTGTTAGTGGACCTTAAAACAGAATTATTTAATTTGAGATTTCAGTTAGCTACTGGTCAACTGGACAATACATCAAGAATCAATATAGTTAAAAAAGATATTGCTAGAGTTAAAACGGTTTTAAGAGAAAACGAACTAAGTCTTAACGTACAGTAGTAGGCTAAGAAAGGAGGACTATTTGGTGGAAAGAGGAAACAGAAAAGTAAGAATTGGAAAAGTAGTTTCTGACAAAATGGATAAAACCATTGTAGTAGCAGTAGAAACTTTCATATCCCATCCTTTATACAGCAAAAAAGTTAAGAACACAACTAAGCTGAAAGCCCACGATGAAAATAATCAGTGTGGAATTGGCGACAAAGTTAAGTTAATGGAAACTAGACCACTATCTAAGGACAAGAGATGGAGATTGGTGGAAATATTAGAAAAAGCTAAATAAACCTTACGATTAGCGAAGGGAGGTTAACACAAATGGTACAAACGGAATCGAGACTGAGAGTTGCTGATAATTCAGGTGCTAAAGAAATACTAGTAATCAGGGTTATGGGTGGTTCAAGCAGAAGATATGCCAATATAGGCGACATCGTGGTTGCGACTGTTAAAAGCGCAACACCAGGTGGAGTTGTTACAAAAGGTGATGTTATAAAAGCTGTAGTTGTTAGAACTAAGAAAGGTGTTGGAAGAAATGACGGCACATATATCAAGTTCGACGAAAACGCTGCTGTAATCATAAAAGAAGACAAGACACCAGTAGGTACACGTATATTTGGACCTGTCACAAGAGAATTAAGAACTGGTAACTTCATGAAAATAATATCATTAGCACCTGAAGTACTTTAATGGGAGGTGTAAACATGCACGTAAAGAAAGGCGATAAAGTAGTAGTTGTTTCCGGAAAGGACAGAAGCAAAACTGGTAAGGTTTTGGCTTGTATGCCTAAGGAAAGCAGAGTTATCATAGAAGGAATAAACATGCTTACAAAACACAAGAAAGCTAGTAATCAAATGCAGCAGGCTGGTATCATCCATCAGGAAGGTCCAGTAGACGCTTCGAATGTTATGATTTACTGTGAAAAATGCAAGCAGGGAGTTAGAACATCGGTTAAAGTTCTAGAAAATGGTAAAAAAGTTAGAACTTGTGTAAAATGTGGAGAAATGTTTGAATAATTCATTGAAAGGAGGTACAGACAATGGCTTCAAGGTTACAAGAAAAATATAATAATGAAGTAGTGCCGGCTTTAATGGAGAAATTTAAATATGACAACATTATGCAGGTGCCAAAAGTCGATAAAGTTACAATAAACATGGGAGTTGGCGAAGCTAGGGAAAACCCTAAAGCTTTGGAAAGTGCAGTCAAAGAAATGACTACAATTGCTGGTCAAAAACCTGTTTCGACTAAGGCTAAAAAGTCAGTTTCAAACTTTAAACTTAGAGAAGGTATGAGTGTAGGTTGTAAGGTGACTTTAAGAGGAATTAAAATGCATTATTTTCTTGACAAGTTCATGAATATTGCATTACCTAGGGTAAGAGACTTCAGAGGAGTACCAAATAAATCATTCGACGGAAGAGGAAATTATGCTATGGGTATCAAAGAGCAATTAATTTTCCCAGAAATCGATTATGATGAAATTGATCAAATCAGAGGTATGGACGTAATAATAACAACAACTGCCAAAACAGATGAAGAGGCAAGAGAGCTTCTAAAATTAATGGGAATGCCTTTTACCAGGTAGAAGGAGGATAAAATGGCTAAAACGTCACTAAAAGTTAAGCAACAAAGAAAACAGAAATTTAGCACAAGAGAATATTCTAGATGTAGAATCTGTGGGAGACCACATGCGTACTTAAGAAAATTTGGTGTTTGCCGTATTTGCTTCAGAGAATTGGCTTACAAAGGTCAAATCCCTGGCGTAAGAAAAGCAAGCTGGTAATCTATAGTATTAATGAAAGGAGGTTACATAAATGGTAATGACTGATCCTATTGCTGATATGTTAACAAGAATCAGAAACGGAAATCATGCAAAACACGAGTCTGTTGATATCCCGGCATCAAACATAAAGAAGGAATTAGCAAATATATTGCTGTCTGAAGGATATATCAAAGGATTTGATGTAATCGAAGATGGAAAACAAGGTTTAATCAGAGTTGAATTAAAATACACAAATGAAAAAAGCAGAGTAATCACAGGAATCAAGAGAATATCTAAGCCTGGATTAAGAGTATACGTTAGGCAAGACGAAATACCAAGAGTACTTGGAGGACTAGGCATAGCAGTTCTATCTACTTCAAAAGGCATTCAGACTGGCAAAAATGCCAAGAAGCAAGGAGTAGGCGGAGAAGTAATCTGCTACGTTTGGTAATTTACACGAGGAGGTGCTAAAATGTCAAGAATAGGAGTAAAACCTATAGAAATACCTGCAGGTGTAGAGGTTAAGATAAGCGATAAAAATTTCGCAGAGGTTAAAGGACCAAAAGGATCTTTAGCTGAACAACTTCCAAGAGACATGCAGGTTGAGATTAACGACAATATCATAGAAGTCAAAAGACCTACAGATAACAAGAAGCATAAATCTTTGCATGGTTTGACTAGAACTCTAATCAGCAACATGGTTGTTGGAGTTACAGAAGGATACGCAAAGAAGCTTGAGATTGTTGGTGTTGGTTACAGAGCTAAAAAAGAAGGAAAGAAGCTTGTTATGAACCTTGGATATTCTCATCAAGTAATTATGGAAGATCCTGATGGAATTGAAACTGTTATTGAAGGACAAAACAAGATAACAGTTTCAGGAATAAACAAGCAACAAGTAGGAAACTACGCTGCAGTCATTAGAGACTGGAGAAAACCTGAGCCTTATAAAGGTAAAGGAATCAAGTACGAGAATGAGATTATAAGAAGAAAAGCTGGTAAAACAGGTAAATAATAGAAAGGAGTGAGTCCGGATGATAAAAAAAGTTAATAAGAATAAAAAGAGACAAAAAAGACACATGAGATTGAGAAATAAAATCCAAGGAACTCCTGAAAGACCAAGATTAAATATATTCAGAAGCTCAATGAACATATATGCTCAAGTTATAGATGATACTAAAGGATTTACTATTGCTTCAGCATCGAGTAAGGATAAAGAAATAGTAGAAAAAATAAATGGTCTTAACAAAACAGAAGCCGCTAAGATTGTAGGCCAGGAAGTAGCTAAAAAAGCTATGGAAAAAGGCATAGATACTGTAATATTTGATAGAGGTGGATATCTTTACCATGGTAGAGTTAAATCTCTAGCAAATGGAGCAAGAGAAAGCGGACTTAAGTTTTAGTAAAGGAGGTAATGATAGTTAATGGAACGTAGCCGAATAGATGCAAGTCAATTTGACTTACAGGAAAAAGTTATAAACATCAGCAGGGTAACAAAGGTTGTTAAAGGTGGTAGAAACTTTAGATTCAGTGTTCTTGTAGTTGTCGGTGATGAAAACGGACATGTAGGTGTAGGAACAGGAAAAGCTATAGAGATACCAGAAGCAATCAAGAAAGCTATCGAAGCTGCTAAGAAAGCCATGATAGAAGTTCCTTTGGAAGGAACAACAGTACCTCATCAAATAGTAGGTGAGTTTGGAGCTGGTAGAGTACTAGTAAAGCCGGCCTCACCAGGTACAGGAGTTATAGCTGGAGGACCAGTTCGTGCGGTACTAGAGCTGGCTGGAGTAAAGGACATAAGAACTAAATCATTAGGTTCTAATAACCCTAGAAATATGGTTAATGCTACAATGGTAGCTTTGAAAAGCCTTAAAAAGCCAGAAACAGTAGCACGACTTAGAGGTAAAACCTTAGAGGAAATCCTATAAAAAAGGAGGAAGAACCTTGGCAACAATTAAAGTAAAGCTAGTTAGAAGTAAAATTGGAAAGACTCAAAAACAAAAAAGAACAGTCGAAGCTTTAGGTTTGAGAAAAATTGGTCAAGTGGTTGAAAAAGAAGATAATCCTCAAATTAGAGGAATGATCAACGTAGTAAGCCATATGGTTGAAGTAGAAGAGTAAAAACAAACCAAAAGGAGGTGCAAATATGAAACTGCATGAGTTAAAGCCAAATCCGGGCAGTGTTAGAAATAGGAAAAGACTTGGTAGAGGAACAGCTTCAGGTCAAGGTAAAACTGCAGGAAGAGGCCAGGATGGTCAAAATTCAAGATCTGGTGGAGGAACAAGACCGGGTTTTGAAGGTGGTCAGATGCCTCTATACAGAAGAATACCAAAAAGAGGATTCACAAATATATTCGCTACAAACTATTCAGAAATCAATCTTGATACTTTGAATAGGTTTGAAGACGGAACAGAAGTTACTCCTGAAATGCTTAAGGAACTTGGAATCGTTAAAAAGCAACTTGACGGTGTTAAGGTTTTAGGTAGAGGAGAACTGGAAAAGAAACTTATAGTAAAAGCTCACAAATTCAGCAAAAGCGCAGTAGAGAAAATCGAAGCTGCAGGCGGAAAGGTTGAGGTGATATAAGTTGATTGAAACCCTAAGAAATGCATGGAAAATTCCGGATCTAAGAAAGAGGATATTATTTACTCTTGCGATGATTGCAGTGTATAGATTAGGTTCACAAATACCCGTACCTGGAATCGATAGAACTGTAATAAGTCAGATGTTCAGTGGGGACACAGGTGCAGGATTATTAGACTTTATCGACCTGATGTCTGGTGGAGCATTTAAAAACTTCACAATATTTGCTCTCAACATATATCCATACATAACTGCTTCAATCATTCTTCAGTTGTTGACAATTGCAATACCTAAACTTGAAGAAATAGCAAAAAGAGAAGACGGAAAGCAGAAACTTGCTCAATACACAAGATACTTGACAGTAGTTTTGGCATTGGTACAGGCAGTAGCATACACAGTAGGATTCTTTAATTCAGCTTTGTTGTCGTCGAACGTACTTGATATAATAACTGTTGTTCTTACGTTGACTGCTGGTACAGCATTTCTTATGTGGCTTGGAGAAGAGATAACTGAAAAAGGAATAGGAAATGGAATATCCATTATTATCTTCATCGGTATATCTTCTAGAATACCTGCAGGAATAGGAAAAACTTTCGGACTTCTTAAGGCTGGAACAGTTAATATATTCGAAGTATTGTTGTTTGTATTGTTTGCGCTTGTAATAATAGTTGCAGTTATCTTAGTACAGCAAGGCGAGAGAAGAATAAACGTTCAGTATGCTAAAAGAGTTGTTGGAAGAAAGATGTATGGTGGACAAAGCACACATATTCCAATTAAAGTATTGATGGCTGGAGTTATTCCGGTAATATTCGCATCATCATTACTGGCATTTCCACAAACACTTGCATTCTTCTTTAAAGGAGATTTAGTAAACTGGGTTGAGAAATACATGTCACCTGCCGGAAATCCGGGAGTTTGGATTTATTCCGCACTCAACATATTGCTAATAATATTCTTTACATACTTCTATACAGCGGTTCAATTCAACCCATATGAGTATGCAAATAACCTGAAGCAATACGGAGGATTCGTACCTGGTATAAGACCTGGAAAACCAACAGCAGAGTATTTGAATAAGGTATTGTCAAGGATAACAATAGTCGGAGCAGTAACTCTAGCGTTTATAGCATCAATACCGACATTAATATTCTCATTTACAAACCTCAGCCTTAACTTTGGAGGAACAGCGCTGCTAATAGTAGTAGGTGTTGCCCTTGAAACAATGAAGCAGGTTGAATCGCAAATGCTTATGAGACATTACAAAGGATTTTTGAAATAAATCATTTAGGAGATGTACTATGAGATTGATACTTTTAGGACCTCCAGGAGCTGGTAAAGGAACTCAAGCAGAAGGTATATCAAAAGAATTTAATATTCCGCATATATCAACTGGAGATATATTCAGAAAAAACATAAAAGAAGGAACTGAGCTTGGAAAGAAAGCACAGGAATACATGAACAAGGGACTTCTAGTTCCCGACGAGTTGGTTGTTGATCTTGTAAAAGACAGACTGACTCAGGATGATTGTGGCAGTGGATTCCTACTGGATGGATTTCCAAGGACAATTCCGCAGGCTGAAGCACTGGATACAGAGCTTGATAAGCTAGGAATGAAATTAGACAAAGTAGTAAATATTGAAGTTGACAAAACGATTTTAGTAGAAAGAGCAGTGGGCAGAAGAGTTTGCAAACAATGTGGAACTGCTTATCATATTAAATTCAATCCACCTGAAGCAGAAGGAATTTGCACAAAATGTGGTGGAGAACTTCAACAAAGAAAAGATGACACAGAAGAAACTGTTTCAACTAGAATAGAAGTTTACTTGGATCAAACAGAACCATTGATAGGCTACTATTCAAAGCAGGAAGGAACTGTATTAACTATTAACGGACAACAGGAAATCAAGACTGTTTCAAATGACATAATAACTGGTCTTAGGGGCTAGTAAAATGATTATTATTAAAACAGATAGAGAAATCCAATTGATGAGGGAAGCGGGCAGAATAAATGCTCAAGCTCACAAAGTTGCAGAAGAAATGATTAGACCTGGGATAACAACAAAGGATATTGATGAAGCTGTTGAAGATTTCATCAGATCTAAAGGTGCAGTTCCAACGTTTAAAGGTTTTCAAGGGTTTCCAGCGTCCATATGTTCATCTGTCAATGAAGAAGTGGTTCATGGAATACCGGGAAACAGAGTTTTGTTAGAAGGAGACATCGTAAGCGTAGACATTGGATCAACCTATGATGGATATGTCGGAGACAGCGCCAACACTTATGCTGTAGGCAAAATCAGCGACGAAGCACAAAGACTCATAGATGTTACAAAACAAAGTTTCTATGAAGGTATCAAGTTTGCTAAAGAAGGTTACAGATTATCTGATATTTCTCACGCTATACAGGAATGTGTAGAAAAAGAGGGATTTTCGGTAGTAAGAGATTTTGTAGGTCACGGCATAGGAAAAGAAATGCACGAGGATCCTCAGATTCCTAACTTCGGAAAACCAGGAAGAGGTCCCAGATTACAAAAGGGAATGGCCCTTGCGATTGAACCCATGGTAAATCAGGGTGTGTACAATGTCTGGTTGTTGGAAAATGATTGGACAGTGATAACGAGAGATAAAAAGCTTTCGGCACATTATGAGAATACCATTGCAATAACTGATGGAGATCCGGTAATATTAACAGCACTGTAAGAGGTGATAAAATGGAAATTACAAATGACTTGAGAGTAGGTCAAATTGTAAAATCTAAAGCTGGAAGAGACAAGGGACGTATTTTCATTATAGCCGAGATTGTGGATGACATTAATGTAAAGATTTGCGACGGTGAGCTAAGAAAAGTTAGCAAACCCAAGCTTAAGAAAATTAAGCATTTGATAGTCTACAACAGGGTATTTGAAGAAATCGAAACTAGAGTCAGCAAAAACGAAAAATTAAACAATGCATACATAAGAAGGTTATTGGAGCCTTATAATGTCCAAATATAACACAGGATGGGGGTTAAAAAACTAATGTCAAAGAAAGATTTAATTGAATTAGAAGGTAAAGTAGTAGAAGTTCTTCCAAATGCGACATTTAAGGTGAAGCTGGAGAACGGACACGAGATTTTGGCTCACATTTCTGGTAAGCTGAGAATGAATTATATTAGAATTCTGCAAGGCGATAAAGTTACGGTCGAGTTGTCACCTTATGACTTGTCCAAAGGCAGAATCACTTGGAGAAAAAAATAAGTAGGAGGTATTACCGTGAAAGTAAGACCATCAGTAAAGCCTATTTGCGAAAAGTGTAAAATTATCAAAAGAAAAGGTAAAGTAATGGTTATATGCGAAAACCCTAAGCATAAACAAAAGCAGGGTTAACAATAAAGTACCGCAGTTAAAAACAAATTGTAGGAGGTGTAGTCTTAATGGCCAGAATTGCTGGTGTAGACCTACCAAGAGATAAGAGAGTGGAAATTGGTTTGACATATATTTTCGGTATAGGAAAATCAACTTCACAAAAGATTTTAGCAGAAGCTGGAATCGGCAAGGACACACGAATTAAAGACTTAACTGAAGAAGAAGTAAGTAAATTGAGATCCGAAATAGACAAGGTTCCTGTTGAGGGAGACTTGAGAAGAGATGTAGCAATGAACATCAAGAGACTTAAGGAAATTAATTGCTACAGAGGATTGAGACATAAAAGAGGACTTCCTGTTAGAGGACAAAACACAAAGAATAATTCTAGAACTAGAAAAGGTCCAAAAAGAATATCAGGAAAGAAGAAATAGTTAGGAGGGACTTAAGTGGCTAAAAAAGTACAAAAGAAAGCTACCAGAGTTAGAAAAAGTGAACGTAAGAACATTGAAAGAGGTCAGGCTCATATCCATTCAACTTTCAATAACACTATAGTTACTTTGACTGACGTACGTGGTAATGCTATATCATGGGCTAGTGCAGGAGTGATGGGCTTTAAAGGTTCAAGAAAGTCTACTCCTTTTGCAGCTTCTATGGTTGCTGAAGAAGCAGCTAAGAAAGCAATGGAACATGGATTGAAATCAATTGAAGTATATGTTAAAGGACCTGGAGCAGGTAGAGAAGCAGCTATCAGATCACTTCAGGCAACAGGATTGGAAGTAAGCCTTATAAAGGATGTTACACCAATTCCACACAATGGTTGTAGACCACCAAAACGTAGAAGAGTTTAATTAGGAACGGAGGTGTAATTAATGGCAAGATATACTGGACCAGTATGTAGACTTTGCAGAAGAGAAGGTACAAAACTTTATCTCAAAGGAGATAGATGTTATACAGATAAATGTGCTCTTAGCAGAAGAAATTACGCACCTGGTCAGCATGGACAAAGAAGAACCAAGCTGACAAACCACGGTGTACAGTTGAGAGAAAAGCAGAAAGTAAGAAGATATTACGGAGTATTGGAAGGACAGTTTAACAAATACTATGACATGGCTTCAAAAGAAAAAGGTGTCACAGGTGATAATTTCCTTAGAATGCTTGAGAGAAGATTTGACAACATAGTATTTAGACTAGGACTTGCAACTTCTAGAGCAGAAGCTAGACAACTTGTAGTTCACGGACATTTCAAAATCAACGGCAAAAAAGCTGATATTCCATCAATGCTTTTAAATGTTGGTGATGTAATCGAAGTAAGCGAGAAGAGCAGAGCTTCAGTTAAGTTCAAAGCTTTAGTTGAAAATCACAAGGCAACAGCTCCACAATGGCTGTCTGTTGACGCTGAAAACCTTCAAGGTAAGGTTATAGCTGAACCAAGCAGAGATGATATTGAGCTGCCAATAGAAGAACACTTGATCGTAGAGTGGTATTCTAAGTAGACCATCCTCAAAAACTAAAAATTCGAAGGAGGGTTTCTGGATGATAGAAATTGAAAAACCTAATATCACCTTAGTGGAACAAGATGAAAGCAAGACGTATGGCAAAATTGTATTGGAGCCTCTTGAAAGAGGTTTCGCTACAACTTTGGGAAACTCCTTAAGAAGAATCCTATTGTCTTCATTGCCTGGAGCTGCAGTTACATCAATAAATATTCAAGGAATATTGCATGAATTTTCATCAATTCCTGGAGTAAGGGAAGATGTAACAGAAATTATTCTTAACATTAAGAATATAGCTGCTGTAATGCGCTCGAATGAACCTATTCAATTGTTAATTGATGCAAAAGGTCCAAGAGAGCTAAAGGCTGGAGATATAATAACTGGAGGAGAAATCGACATTATCAATGAAGATCTTCATATAGCAACACTTGAAGATGGAGCAGAGCTCATAGTTGAATTGGAGATGGAAAAAGGCAGAGGATACGTCAGAGCTGAAAACAACAAAAAAGAATCTCATGCAATAGGGGTAATACCTATAGATTCTATTTATACTCCTGTCAATAAAGTAAACTTTTTAGTTGAAAATACAAGAGTTGGCAACAGGACCGATTTTGACAAACTCACACTTGAAGTATGGACAAACGGAACTATAGAGCCAGAGGAAGCAGTTTCACTAGGAGCTAAAATCTACAATGAACACCTTAACCTGTTTATCTCCCTGACTGATCACATCAGCGATGTGGAAATCATGGTAGAAAAGGAAGAGGATGAGAAAGAAAAAGTTCTTGAGATGACTATAGAAGAGCTTGACTTATCTGTAAGATCTTACAACTGTCTGAAAAGAGCAGGAATCAACTCTGTTGAGGAACTGACTATGAAATCAGAAGATGATATGATGAAGGTAAGAAATCTTGGAAAGAAATCTCTTGAAGAAGTTCAGAAGAAGATAGCAGAATTGGGACAGCATCTGAAAACATCTGATAATTAATCTGAAGTAAAGGAGGTTAAGTATGGGTAAATACAGGAAACTGGGTCTTCCGTCTGATCAAAGATTAGCTATGTTTAGAAATATGACAGCTAGCTTGATTGAAAACGGTAGAATTCAAACTACAGATACTAGAGCTAAAGAATTAAGAAAATTTACAGAAAAGATGATTACTCTTGGTAAAAGAGGCGATCTTCACGCAAGAAGACAAGCATATTCATTTATATATGATAAGAACGTAGTAGCTAAACTTTTCGAAGAAGTAGCTCCTAAGTATGAAGATAGAAATGGCGGTTACACAAGAATACTCAAATTGGGACCACGCAGAGGCGATGGTGCTGAAATGGTAATAATAGAATTAGTGTAAACATCTGGGATTAAGCAGCAATTTTGTTGCTTAATCCTTTCCATATATATAAGCAAAAAAACAATAATAACAGATTGACATTTTACTACAACAAGGTTATGCTTTAATGTGTTACAGAAGAAAAAATCGAAACATTGAAATCAATAGGTTTGAAATTTTTCTAAATATCAGTAAGGGTTCATGTTCTGGTAGAACAGGGAGCTGGTATTCATAAAGATTTTGAAACAGATGGGATGTTGATTAAGGAGACAGACATGAATCCAATAATTAAGATAGAAAACGTAAGCTTTAAATACAACCAGGAAGACAAACTTGCACTTGACAGTGTGAGCCTTGATATAGAAAAGGGCGAATTTGTCGCAATTTTGGGACACAATGGGTCGGGTAAATCAACACTTGCAAAGCTCATAAACTCACTGTTGCTTCCCACAAAAGGAGATATCACCGTAAAGGATATGAATACCAGGGATGACGACAAGCTCTGGGAAATAAGACAGACTGCAGGTATGGTATTCCAAAATCCTGATAACCAGCTTGTAGCAACCATAGTTGAGGAAGATGTTGCCTTTGGACCTGAAAACCAAGGCGTAGAACCTGATATGATAAGAAAACTTGTAGATGACTCACTGAAGGCTGTTGACATGTATGAATATAGAAAAAGACCACCCCACCTTTTGTCAGGAGGTCAAAAGCAGAGAATAGCTATTGCTGGAGTTCTGGCTCTTAATTCTGACTGTATAATACTTGACGAACCTACAGCAATGCTTGATCCTTCGGGAAGAAGCGAGGTTATGGATACCATCAAGATGCTCAATAAAGAAGAAGAAAAGACAATACTTCTAATAACTCATTATATGGATGAAGCAGTACAGGCTGACAGGGTTGTTGTAATGGACGGTGGAAAGGTGCAGCTTCAAGGAACTCCAAAGGAAGTATTCAAAAACATAGATCAAATAAAAGAATTCGGACTGGATGTACCCCAGGTGACTGAACTTGCACATAATCTGAGGAAAGAAGGAATAAACCTGTCCGATGATATAATATTGATAGAGGAACTGGTGGAAGAACTATGTCGATAAAAACAGAAAAACTGTCATTCTACTACAGCCAAGGAACACCTTTTGAAACCAAGGCATTGGATGAAGTTTCTATAGAAATAAAAAAAGGTGATTTTGTAGGAATAATAGGACATACAGGATCGGGAAAATCCACCTTGATACAACACTTCAACGGGTTAATTATGCCTGAAGAGGGAATTGTAAAGATAGATGAAAGAAATATAAAGGACAAGTACCTGAAGATGAAGCTCATAAGGCAAAAAGTAGGCCTTGTGTTTCAATATCCTGAATACCAGTTATTCGAGGAAACTGTATACAAGGATGTATCATACGGTCCAATGAATCTTGACCTAGACAGCCCTGAAATAGACAGGAGGGTTAGATACGCCCTTGAGCTGGTTGGATTTAACGTTGACGATATAAAGGACAAGTCACCCTTTGATTTAAGTGGAGGCCAGAAAAGAAGGGTTGCCATAGCAGGAGTGCTTGCCATGAAGCCTGATTATCTAGTTCTAGATGAGCCTACTGCAGGTCTGGACCCTGCAGGAAGAAACGAAATACTCTCAAGGATAAGGCAACTTCATGAAAGTGGAATAACCATTATACTGGTTTCCCACAGCATGGAAGACGTTGCAAGGCTTGTAAAATATATTTATGTAATGTATAAGGGTAAAATCCATATGGAGGGAGATCCTCACCAGATATACAAAAATTCGGAAGAACTTAAGAGGATAGGACTTGGAGTTCCTCAAGTTGTTGATGTAATGAAAGCCTTAAAGGAAAAAGGCATAGATGTGGACACCAACAAGCTTACAGTTGGGGAAGCTACAGAGGAAATACTAAAGGTATTAAGGAGCAGACAAGATGTTTAAAAATATAACTATTGGACAACATTATCCTGTTGAATCTAAAATACACAATCTTGATCCAAGACTTAAACTGGTTATTACCCTTTTATACATAATCACTCTGTTTTTAATAAATAAGTTTCCAGTATATCTTGTAGTTGTCGTTTTTCTAGTAATTGTGGTCAAGGTGTCAAATGTACCTGTAAAAATGGTAATCCTTGGATTAAGGCCCATACTCATAATAATAATGGTTACCTTCTTCATAAACCTATTCATGACGGCAGGAGAAGTAATATGGCAGCTGGGCCCCCTGGACATAACTAGAGAAGGGTTGAGACAAGCAGGATTTATGGCTTTGAGACTGATGCTTCTTATCATGGGAACATCAATGCTTACTTTGACGACTTCTCCCATACTATTGACGGATGGAATAGAGAGTCTTTTGAATCCATTCAAGAAAATCGGATTGCCGGCCCACGAGCTGGCAATGATGATGACTATAGCATTAAGGTTTATTCCAACATTAATGGAAGAGACTGAAAAAATAATGCAGGCCCAAAAAGCAAGGGGAGCCGATTTTGAAAGTGGCAATCTTATCAAAAGAGCAAAAAGCCTTGTGCCTCTTCTGGTACCTCTTTTCGTAAGTTCTTTCAGAAGAGCAGACGATTTGGCAATGGCAATGGAAGCCAGATGCTATAGAGGTGGAGAAAACAGGACGAGAATGAGAAAACTTGCAATAAATAAAACTGACTATGGTGCAATGGTTATGACAGCAGTTTACATTGCTGCAGTAGTTGGACTAAGGATATTTTGGTGATAATGTGGAAAAGAACTATAAACTGACAATTGCCTACAAGGGAACCGACTACAGCGGATGGCAGGTCCAGCCCTGTCAAAGGACTGTACAGGAAATTGTGGAAGAAACCTTTAAATCTATGTTCAAATCGGAAATAAAGCTTTCAGCCTCGGGAAGAACCGATGCAGGGGTACACGCCTTGGCTCAGGTGGCAAACTTCAGGTCAGAAGTAAAGATACCCCCTGAGAAGCTTGTGCAGGCTCTTAACACCAAACTGCCTGGAGATATAAGGATAAAGGACTGCTGTATAATGGATGAAGAATTCCATTCAAGATATTCTGCAATAGGCAAGACCTACCTTTACTATATATACAACAGCAGGATAAATAGTCCATTCTGGAAAGATTTCAGTTATATGGTACCCTATAGCCTAGATTTCGATAAAATGACATTGGCGGCCGAAGGATTCAAAGGAGAGCATAACTTTTTGGGATTCATGTCAACTGGGTCTTCTGTAAAGGATACCGTAAGGACAATACTCGATATAAAATTGCAAAAGCATGATAACATGGTAATAATGGAAATTACAGGAAATGGATTTCTATACAATATGGTAAGAATAATTGCAGGAACCCTCATCGATATAGGAAGGGGAAGAATACCAGCAGAAGACATAAAAGAAATAATAGATTCAAAGGATAGAAACAGGGGAGGACATACGGCAAAAGCCAATGGACTTTTCCTGAAAAGGGTATATTATAAAGAAGAGGAAATATTCCAGTGTACAAGTAAAAAAACACTTGACACACTAGGCTCCTTGTTATAAACTATCGTAGTATGTGAGATTAGGAATCCACTAGCCCCGGGTTCTTATGATGAATGAAATAGATTAATTAGAATATGAGGAGGAAAAGCTATGAGAAGTTACATGGCGAAGCCTAGTGAAGTAGAAAGAAAATGGCACGTTATAGACGCAGATGGCAAGACTTTAGGTAGACTTGCAACAGAAGTAGCAACACTTTTAAGAGGAAAGCACAAGCCTATATACACTCCACATGTAGATACTGGAGATCATGTAATAGTAATAAATTGTTCAAAAGTTGTATTGACAGGTAAAAAATTAGACCAAAAGATGCATAGACATCATACCGGATATATGGGTGGTCTTAGAGAAGTTACATACAGAGAATTTATGAGCAAGACTCCTGAAAGAGCAGTTTTCTTGGCTGTTAAAGGAATGCTTCCTAAAAACACGCTTGGAAGACAAATGGTTAAAAAACTTAGAGTATATGCAGGTGCTGAGCATGAAAACGAAGCACAGAAGCCTGAAGTATACGAATTTTAATTAGGAGGATATGATGAAAGCTCAATTTTACGGAACTGGAAGAAGAAAGAAAGCTATTGCCAGAGTATTTATGACTCCTGGTAAAGGTGAAATTACAATAAACAAAAGAGACATCGACAACTATTTTGATTATGAAACACTAAAGACAATAGTTAAAGAGCCTCTTATGATAACAGATTCACTTGATAAATATGATATTATGTGTACAGTAGTAGGTGGTGGATACACTGGCCAAGCTGGAGCAGTAAGACACGGTATCTCAAGAGCATTGCTACAAGCTGATGTAGATCTTAGGCCTATTCTTAAGAAGGCTGGATTTCTTACTAGAGACTCAAGAATGGTCGAAAGAAAGAAACCAGGACTCAAGAAAGCAAGAAGAGCTCCACAGTTCTCAAAGAGATAGAAAAGAAGATTTCAGAATCCCTCAAACCATTGGTTTGGGGGGTTTTTTATTGTATAATAGATAAAAGACACACGAGGAGTTGCCAATATGAAAAATAAGTTGGGAATCATTGTAAATGACCTTGAGATGAAAAATACAATTGAAGAATTATATCCCCAAGAGACCCAGTTGGGAAATATAATAATTGAAACTTTAGATAGAGAACATGTTGATGAACAAGGATATCGATTGGAATCCAAAGGCGCCCGTGTTATTATTGGTCGAAGTGGTACCTATGACAGAAGTGTGGGAAATGTGTCCGTTCCGCTCCTTAGATTGAAGGTTACAACTTCGGATGTTTTCAGTGCATTGATCAAGGGGTTGGAATTCAAAAAAAAGATGGCTTTAATAATCTGGGATGAAATCAACTTTGACAGATCCTGGTTGAAATTTATACCTGGAGATATCGAAATCCATACTTTTTCCCATGGTAACGATATTGCCATGGTTTATAATAAGGTGGTTGCATCTAATCCGGAATGTGTCATTATTGGAGGTGGTGTTGTCTGTTCTTGTGCCAGAAAAGACGGAGTTTCATCTGTTTTCATAAATGCTTCTGATGAATCAATTTCTGAGATTGTGGACCATGCCAAAGAAGTACTTGGTCATCTGGACAACATTGATTTTCAACATGAAATCCTTACAAAAACCCTGAATAGTGTAAGAGATGCGGTCATTGTCATAGATGAAAAAGGACAAGTACAGCTGTTCAATGAACGTGCCCAGAATATATTAAAGATAGGTATGGGAAGGGTTATCGGTAAAAAACTTACTAC
>NZ_CEZJXU010000003.1:23270-23825 GCF_983023055.1 Dethiosulfatibacter sp.
CCAGACCTTGGATTTTTGATGGAGGGTTTATTATCTCAAGAAGAGAAGAAGGAAGAACTCATCAGCATCAGATCACTTGTAATAACCTACAGTACTTCTCTGGTCAAGGCGGGACATGAAGTAAAAGGTATGCTGCTAACTTTTCAGGATACAACCAGACTTCAAATGCTGGAACAAAAAATTCGACGTGAGCTTAACAAGAAAGGTATGGTGGCGAAATATAATTTTAAAGACATCATCTATACCGATGAAATTATGGATGAGCTCATTGGAAAGGCAAAGAAAGTAGGAAAGAGTGATTCTGCAGTAGTTATTTACGGAGAGAGTGGAACGGGAAAGGAAATCCTGGCTCAGAGTCTACACAATATCAGTGACAGAAGCCAAGCGCCCTTTGTTGCAATCAATTGTGCAGCTCTGTCGGAATCCCTACTTGAAAGTGAACTTTTTGGCTACGAGGAAGGAGCTTTCACAGGGGCTAGAAAGGGTGGAAAACCAGGGATGTTTGAACTGGCACATGGTGGAACGATTTTTCTGGATGAAATAAACTCCATAACT
>NZ_CEZJXU010000004.1:0-22572 GCF_983023055.1 Dethiosulfatibacter sp.
CAAAATTCTACAAAAACAAAGAAGCATCAAATGTCAGTCAAAAGACTTATTCGATGCTTCTTTCATATTTCCCGATCCATTTATCTTCTTATCCACATATCCCGTAACCATAAATCCTAAAAATGCTACAAACGATATAATTCCTATTCCCTTCCATGCAGTTTCATAACTGTAGTTTACCATCATGGAACTCATAATCCTGGGACTAACTACAAATCCCACTCCCATCAAAAAACCTATAACAGCACTGAAGCGACCCCTATAGTTTACTGGAGTATGAGCCATTATGAATACATTTGAGTTTGTAACCATTACTATCTCTGCCACAGTCCATATGAATACGGACATAAAGAACAAAGGAAGTCTAGATCCTATAAAGGCAATCATTCCAAAACCAATTGTATTAAGCAATGATGCAATAGCCACATTGTATACAGGCCTGAATCTTTTAAGAAGTTCAGTCAATGCTATGGTAAATACAAGGACCACAACTGCATTGAAGCTTATAAGCATGCCGTAGTATGCCGCCCCGTAATCCCCTCCAAATACATGATCCATATGAAGAGAAAGACCGAATCCCATCTGTGCATATACGGCGGAACTTAGTATAGCAAATATGGTATACATTAGAAGGACAGGCTTCTTTATGAAAATGAGAGCCGTAACTCCACTTTCCATTTTTTCTCCACCTTCAACCTTCTCCATTTCTTCACTGGTAAGCATAGTTTCATTCACAAATAAGGCTACAAGTATAACACTTATTATTGTCGTTATTGCATCACCAAAGAAAAACCATTGTACATAGTTTGCAAGAAGAAATCCTCCCAACAATGGCCCTACTGCGACTCCTATATTTATTCCAAGATACAGCAATGAATATGACCTTCTTCTTTGGTCCTGATCCTCTGTGATATCCGCAACCATGGCATTGCTTATGGGATCAACCATATTGTACAGAACAGATGCCATTATTAGAAGTACAGGTATTATTTCCGGTCTTGTCTTTGTATAAAATCCGCATGCAATGAAAAACATGGATCCCATAAGCTGAACAGACACAAATATAGCCTTTCTCCCCTTCTTGTCGGCAACATATCCTCCTATGAAAGGCGACATCATGGAAACCGCACCGTTTATCAATATGTAGTTCGCTATATCACCTTCATTCATTCCCAGTTTTGTTTTCATATAAAGTGCAAGGAAGGCATATACGAATCCTCCCAATCGATTTATTATCTTAGCAAAAAATAATATATAAATACTTCTTGGAAGCCCTCCATAATTTGTCTTCACAGACTCTAGTGAACTTTTGACACTGAATTTCAATCAACACACCTCCAAATCAAAACATTTCACATTTAATTATATCAAGCAATACCGCTCTATTTATATGAAGATATCTTAACAATGATTATGAATTTTTAATAAAATTGACATTCATATTTCATAACCCTATAATTAAAATGTACAATTTAAACTTAAAGCAAAAAAACTTTAACGTACTAAAATAATTAGAGGAGGTTGCTTTCATGTTGAAAAGAGAAATATTACTAGTAGGAATTGAATACAATGCAATAATAAATAGTAAAGTAACCTGTGTATAGGCCTGTTATATAAGAATACCTGCCGTAAACAAGGTTATTGTTTACGGCTTTTTTTATGCCAGGATCATTCAATCTAGGTAAAAGCCGTGTCAATGACATGGCTTTGTTCGTTTTTGAAGCCATACACAGGTGACCATGCAATATGCATGTTAACTGGAGGAATTTATGAAATCATTTAAAGAAATCTTTAAGCCTTACATGGGGCTTAAACGGGAAATATACATACTATTCATCTCAAGACTTGTAAACGCTTTGGGAGCCTTTATATTTCCTTTCATGACACTGCTACTAAAGGACAAGATAGGTCTCAGCGAATCTGAAGTAGGATTATATTCAGCACTTTGCGGACTGGTTTATGCTCCTGCAAGCCTTCTAGGAGGCAAGATGTCAGATACAATAGGAAGAAAGAAGATTCTTGTAGTATTCGAATCACTGGGAATGTCAAGTTACATAATCTGTCTTTTCCTTGAACCAGGAATGACAATGGTATATATACTCATGAGTGCCAGCTTCTTCTTTGGAGTTGCAGGACCTTCCCATGATGCCATGGTTGCAGACCTTTCCACCGATGAAGAAAGACAGGGAGCATATTCCCTTTTATATCTAGGATTCAATCTTGGTTTTGCAATAGCAATGCTCTTTGCGGGAAGACTATTCGCAAACCATCTGAAGCTGATGTTTGCAATAGATGCTGCAACTGCATTCCTTGCTATAGGACTTATAGCATTTTTCGTTAAGGAAACCTACAACCCTGCCGAAAACAAAATGAAAGCTGAAGAGGCAATATTAAAAGGCGATGTTAACCTTGAGACACACAGCAACGAACCAATATACAAGGTACTTTTAAAAAGACCCTTACTTCTTTACTTTGCCCTTGCCATCTTCGGATACAGATTTGTATATAGTCAATGGTTCTTCCTGATGCCTCTTCACGCCAGTGAAAATTTCGGTGAAGTAGGCTACCAGCTATACGGTACATTGGGATCAATTAATGCAACAGTAGTAGTTATCTTCACCCCCATACTTACAGCCCTGTTCAAAAAATATACAAACATTAGAAGAATCATCTATGCAGGAATTCTCTTTACTTTTGGATTTGGCATTATGGGATTCATATCCGTAAAATTGGCATTCTACGCTTCAGTAGTCATCTTTACACTCGGTGAGATTCTTGAAGCTATAAGTGTCATGCCATTCATTATGAACCATACTCCAGCATCCCACAGAGGCAGGATGAGTTCAGTGCTGCCAATGATCATGGGTGCCGGCTATTCTCTTGGTCCATTGATAATGGGCATAATTCTTCAAAGAACCAGTTTCAGCTATTCATGGAAGATTATAGGTATTATTGTTCTTATGGCAACTGTATTTATGGGATTTCTTGAAATCTACGACAAGAAAAACAATAGCTTATCATCAAAAGCTGAAGGAAATTCATTATAACAAAAAGAAATGACCTGTGAAATCAAATTTCACAGGTCATAATATTTATAAACTATTTTTTTACTTCGAAGCTTTTTGTACTATCTCGCCGCATTTTGGACATTTTATATCTGAAGATCCCTTGTATTTAGGTATTCTAAGTTTTTGTCCACATTTTTGACATTCTCCAACACTGTAGTCAACAAGCTCATCAATCTTTTGAGTGTCAAGACCAACAACCGTCTCACTTCCTATAAGGAATGCAGGAACACCCATTATACCCTTCTCCATCAATTCCTTCCTTGCCTCTTGATCTGTATTAATATTTTTTTCAACATATTTGTAGCCTCTCTCACTAAGGAACTCCTTAGCAGTTACGCAGTGAGGTCAAGTGTTGCTTGTATACATTATGATATTTACCATTGTGTTCTCCTCTTATGATTTATTTTTTTCTTTTCTCAAATCTATGCTTGTCCGCCTTCAGATTTTCCTTTGCCCTTTCTATTACATTGGCAACTGACTCATCAAAGCGATACTGTGATATGCCTAGGCAGTAAGAGTAATGAATAATATTATCAGAAAGATTCACTTCCCAATCCTTCATGAAAAACTCTATCTTTGCCTCAACAATCCTTGCATCATCAAAATTAGTTTCAGAAAGAAGAACTATGAATTCATCCTCTCCCCATCTGGCTATTGAATCCTCGGCTCTCAATATGGACTTTACACTGCTTGCAAAATTCTTTAGAACCTCGTCACCTGCTGAATGGCCATATTCTTCATTGATGTTTTTGAAATCATTGATGTCTATTAGAAGAATGGAAAAAGGTTTTCTAGTCCTTTCTGACCTACTCTTCTTGTGTTGAAGGATACTCTCAAATGCCTTGGGGTTGTAAAATCCCGTAAGTTTATCCGTATAACTCTCTTGCTTCAGCATTTCCTTAAGTGATTCAATTTCCCTTTCCTGAACAAAAAGCTCTTCATTTTTCTTGTCAAGCTCCTTCTGCAGCTTTTCGACAATATCCTTTAGTTTTTCTTCCTCTTTAAGTTCGTAAGACAAAACATCATTCCTTTCATGGAAATTTTGTTATAAATTGAATATTTATTATTGTATCGTAAAACTATATATTTATTATTGTATAGTAAAACTATATATATTTCAAAATTATTTCTAAAATTTAAATAATTTTTCATTAAATCCTCGTCATTTTTAAAAAAAACGCATAAACCACTTAATGCAGTTTATGCGCAACTAAATATATTTTTATAAACCAACAGTTTCTGTTAAACTGTTTCTTAATCTGTCAGGTTTGCTTAAAGCATTTCCTTAACTATCTTCACTACATTTGCAACGTTGAAACCATATTTTTCAATAACCAATCCACCAGGTGCACTTGCACCGAATTTATCTACTGTAAGGAGTTTTCCTTCAAGGCCAACATACTGTCCCCATCCAAAAGAAGCTCCCATTTCGATTCCAAGTCTTTTTCTTGAAGCTAAAGGAAGTACTGATTCCTTATATTCTAAAGACTGCTCGTTAAATCTCTTGAATGATGGAAGTGAAACAACCCTTGCATCAATTCCTTTTGTCTTAAGCTCTTTCTGTGATTCAATGGCAAGAGCCACTTCGCTTCCAGTTGCAATAAGAATTACATCTATTTTTTCAGCTTCAGGAGATATTACATATCCTCCTTTTGCTACTCCTTCTCTTGAAGCTTGATCAAGAGTCGGTACATTTTGTCTTGTAAATACCAATGATGTTGGAGTTGTCTTTGACTCAAGTGCCAGCTGCCATGCAGCCATTACTTCATTTGCATCAGCCGGTCTTATTACATCCATGTTTGGAACTGCTCTAAGTCCTGCAAGCTGTTCTACAGGCTCGTGAGTAGGTCCATCTTCACCAACTGCAACCGAGTCATGTGTAAATGCATATATCGAAGGTATTCCCATAAGCGCTGCCATTCTCATTGCAGGTCTCATATAGTCACTGAATATGAAGAATCCACCACTGAATCCTTTAAGTCCATGAAGTGCAAGACCGTTAACTACTGCAGCCATTGCATGTTCCCTTACTCCATAATTGATATTTCTTCCTTCAGGAGTCTTGGCAGAGAAATTTCCGTTGATTCCCTTAACTTTTGTAGAACCTGAAAGGTCAGCGCTTCCACCTATTAAAAGCGGGTTTGCTTCCTGAAGCATCTTAAGAACTGCTCCAGAAGAAGATCTTGTAGCCTCTGATGCCTTTGGCTCATATCCTTCGTATACCTTGTTAAAGTCTATGTCAATACTTTCACCGTTCATTGCCTGTAAAAGATACTTAGCATCTTCAGGATAAGCAGCCTTGTATTCTTCAATCATTTTAACCCAAGATTCACAAGCTGCAACACCTTTAATTTCATTCTTGGCTTTCATATCATCATATACAGTTTGAGGAATATCAAATGGACCATAAGTCCATCCAAGTGCTTCCCTTGTTATAACGGTTTTTTCTTCTCCTATTGGAGACCCATGTGTAGAACTGCTTCCAGCATCAGGAGAACCATGTCCTATTACTGTCTTAACTTCTATGATTGTAGGCTTGTCTGTAATCTTCTTAGCTTCATCAATGGCCTTTGATACTGCTTCAAAATCTTCTCCGTCTTCAACTCGGATATAGCTCCAGTTCATAGACTCGAATTTTGCTTTAGTATTTTCAGTATTTGCCATGTTTAACGGTCCGTCAAGCTGAATGTCATTTGAATCATAAAGTACTATAAGCTTTGAAAGACCTAGATGTCCTGCAAGACTTATTGCTTCCTGCGTTACACCTTCTTGAAGGTCTCCGTCACCACAAAGAGCAAAGGTATGATGGTCAACTACCGAAAATCCTTCCTTATTGAATCTGCTTCCCATGTACATTTCAGCAATTGCCATTCCCGTAGCCATTGCTATTCCCTGTCCCAAAGGACCGCTTGTAGTATCTACCCCTTCAGTATGATTGTACTCAGGATGTCCCGGAGTCTTTGATCCCCATTGTCTGAAGTCCTTCAATTCATTCATTGAAAGGTTATGTCCAGTCAAGTGGAGCATCGAATAAAGCAATCCTGATCCATGACCTGCCGCCATTATGAATCTATCCCTGTTGAACCACTTAGGCTCTATCGGATTATATGCCAAATGTTCCGAATACAGAGAGTACATCATTGGAGCCGCTCCCAGTACGATTCCAGGATGTCCACTGTTTGCCTTGTTGATCATGTCCACACCCAACATTCTCAATGCGTTAATTGAAGTTTGATTCTGATTCATTCTTTCACCTCATATTTATTTAAATATTATTTTATTGACTATGTTAATTACTATACATATTCATGTATTTTATTTGATTTTAAACCTTTCTTCAAGTCTTTTCTCAACTAATTTGATTTTTTTTTAGAATTAGTTATTTTACTTTTGCAACTTCTCCAAAATCATTTCAGCAGCCTTTACTCCATCCATTGCGGAGGACATTATTCCTCCAGTGTATCCAGAACCTTCCCCTATTGGAAATACGCCCTTAACACTTCCTTCCATATTGTCGTCTCTTACCATTCTTACTGGAGAGGAGCTTCTTGTTTCTACACCTGTCAACACTGCATCGTCACTATTGAAACACTTTATCTTAGCTCCAAATGCATCTATTCCTTCAATAATTGAATCCACTATATATTCAGGCAATATTTCTCTTAGATTGGCAAACTTTGTTCCAGGCTCGTAAGAAGGTTTTATTTTTCCGAATTCTGTACTCAGTTTATTGTTTTTGAGGTCTCCAAAAAGCTGTACAGGAGCTTTGTAATTGCTTCCTCCAGCCTCAAAAGCCTTTCTTTCGAGTTCCCTTTGCAAATGCATTCCAGCCAGTGGATCATCAGAACCGAAGTCCTCAGGTGTTATTCCCACAAGAATTGCAGAGTTGGCATTTTCAAGATCTCTGGCATAGTAACTCATTCCATTTGTCACAACTCCTCCATCTTCAGACGAAGAACCTGTAACCACTCCTCCAGGACACACGCAGAATGAATAAACATGCCTTCCTCCTTTGCAATGATGTACAAGCTTGTAGTCTGCTGCAGGAAGGTTGTTTTCCACCCTGTCTACTCCATACTGGCTCATGTCTATATCCTTCTGGAGATGTTCAATCCTTAATCCTATTGAAAACGGCTTAGGTGTTAACTCTATCTTCCCACTGAGCATTTCAAGGGTATCCCTTGAAGAATGTCCTACAGCAAGAACAACCATATCAGACTCATACCTGCTTTTGTCAGTAATTACAGTTTTCACTGCCCCATCTTCAAATTCAATATCCGTTACCTTTTCAGAGAAGAGGAATTCTCCTCCCGCTTTTTCTATCTCTTTTCTAATATTTACTACCACCTGTCTCAACCTGTCAGTACCGACATGGGGCTTATTGTAGTACATTATCTCTTCAGGAGCTCCGGCCTTGACCATTTCTTCAAGTACTTTTCTTCCTCTGTTTCCTCTATCCTTAATGAGAGTGTTGAGCTTACCATCTGAAAATGTTCCAGCTCCGCCTTCTCCAAACTGAACATTTGACTCAGTATCAAGTTGTCCTTCTTTCCAAAACTTATCTATGTCTCCTATTCTATCTTCAACCTTCTTTCCTCTCTCGATTATCAAAGGCTTTACACCGTTCTGGCAAAGCAGCTGAGCACAAAAGAGACCTGCAGGTCCTGCTCCCACTATTACCGGTCTTTTATCACCTGAATATTCACATTCAAAATCATAGGATTTTTTACCTACAATTTGAATGTTCTTGTTCTTTTTACCCTTCATTATCTTGGTTTCGTCTTTTACTGTCACATTTACCGAATATATGACAAATATGCCGTCAGATCTTCTAGCATCTATAGACTTCTTGTGGATTTCCCATGAAATAATGCCGTATTCTTTTATATTTAAAAGCTTGCATATTTTCTTTTCCAGGGATTTTTCATTTTGTAGCGGGTTTAGTTTAATATTACTTATTCTTATCATCAATTAACTCCTGAGTTATTTTTTTTAACGAAATATTTCTGTTTATTGTTTCTTCCACCGATACTGCCATTTCTGCACATTTTGATGCAAAAACTGCTGTTTCAAATATGTCCATGTTCTTCAGCAAGGCGTATACGAGGCCTGCCATATATGCATCTCCAGCACCTGTAGCATTTCCCATGTCCCTTGACTTTATTTCCAGTATTCCCGATTTGTTACCCCTTGAATAATAGGTGCCTTCACTTCCTAGGGTGATAAATACACTATCTACACCCTTTTCATGGAAGATCCTTCCGGCACTGTCCAAATCCTTTTTGTTACTTATTTTAATTCCTGTTAGTGCTTCCGCCTCTATCACATTGGGCTTCACACAATGAAACCTTCCTATGAGGTCAAGAGCATTCATTGCCTTTGTTGAGGACACCGGATCAAAAACAAATTTTCTGCCATTGTACTTGTCTAGTATGTATTCCAGCTGCTGTCTTTTCAGATTGCCATCAAGAACTATGATTTCTGCTTCCTTTGTCTCTTCGTAAATGCTGTCTATATATTCCTGGTCTATAAGATCCGTAATGCCCATCTGACACACAGCAATGTCCATGTCCCTATTTTCATCAAGGATGCACATATAGACCGAAGTATCCATTTTATCTGTGATCCTTACACGCGACATATCTATGCCAGTCTTCTGGGATTCCCTGATTATTCTACTGCCATTGTCATCATCACCAACTACTCCCAGGAATACAACCTCAAGGTCCAGAAGGCTCATGTTTTCTGCAATGTTTCTGCCGACGCCTCCAAGGCTGAATTCGATTCTCCCGGGATTGGAATCCATCCTTATGAGTTTTGAGCCAAGGGGATATCCTGTAATATCAATGTTGGCTCCGCCTATTACTAATACCATAGCTTCTCCTTTTGGAAATGTTTTAGTATTTGAGGTCCTTATATTCTCCAAGGAGCTCGAAAAGCTTTTTCTCTATTATGCTGCAGCCTCCAATGGAATCCGACTCGATATTTAACGGAAGTACAGGGTCGTGAAGCGACATCCTAAGGAGGAACCATCCGTTTCCATTATTCATATCGCAGTTAATCCTTACACCTTCATAATTTGGCTTTTCAACTGTCCAGCCTTCAATTTCAGCTGATTTTTCTTCAATGTTCCGAATTATTCCCTTTCCATATTCCTGGAAGTCTTCCTTAGCAATTTTTATCCTTATTTCCTTCTCTTCTGCCGGGTCTTCGTAATCCTTTATAAGATCGAAAATGTCACTGCCCTTTTTCTTCATGTTAGCATATTCTGTGAGAATCTTTACAACAAGGAAAGCTCCGTCGTCAAGAAAATAATTTTCCTTCAATGCTCCGTGACCACTCGTTTCTATTCCTATATGGCTTTCATGTCCCTCTTCATTGAGTCTTATTGATTCATTGATGACATTCTTATATCCCCTCTGGAACCTGTGGTGGACACCGCCCTTTTCATCAATAAAATTCTTAAGTCCCTTTGAAGTTACCGAGTCAGTCACTATGTATGATCCAGGATGTTCCTTGAGGAGTATCGCTGAAATCAATGCTATGAGTCTGTTCCTGTTTACAGCATTTCCCTCTGAATCTATTATTGCCGACCTGTCGACATCAGTGTCGAAGATTATTCCAAGGTCAGCCTTAACATCAACAACCTGCTTCTTGATTATCTCAAGAGCTGTCTTGTCTTCCGGATTTGGAACATGGTTTGGAAACATTCCGTCAGGATCTAGATAAAGACTTCCTTTAGTATCTGATCCTAGCTTTTCAAGAAACTCTGCGGCGAAGAATCCGCCTGCACCGTTTCCAGCATCAACGATTATTTTAGTTCCTGACAGAGGTTTTTCCATTCCAGTCTTTTCTATAATGTAGTGCCTGAGACCTTCTGCATATTTCACTATGAAATCAATCTTTTCACTTTGATGGTAGAGCTGGTATTTATCACTATAATCATACTTTTCTGCATTCTCTAGAATTTCCCTGATGAGCTTCTTGTCAGCTCCCCCTTCCTTCATGAAAAACTTCATTCCATTTCTATTGAAGGGAAGGTGGCTTGCTGTCACCATTATTGCTCCGTCTACATCCAGTTCTTCATCCATAATTGACATGAACATGGCTGGTGTAGTTGCTATTCCAAAATCCACCGAGGTACATCCACTACGGGATATTCCCGCCGCTGCAGCTTCAAGAAGCTCTTTACCCGATATTCTGCTGTCTCTTCCTAGGGAAATCTTCACCTTTTTTCCAAGTCTTTTAGAAAGTATTTCAGAAAAGGATGCCGCTATTTTCCACACGCTGATAGCTGTAAGGTTTAAACTTTCTCCCTCAACGCCTTCAAGAGCAACTCCCCTTATATCCGATCCGTTTTGCAATTTCAATAAATCCATTTCAATTCTCCTCTACTATTTCTATAAGGTTTTTCTCTAGAAGCAAGTCCATTGAAAGTGTATGGTTCTTCTTTCTTTTACCTCTGAACACCAATGTTTCGTCATCTATGTCCACTATGGTTCCCTTGCCAAGCTTCTTATGTTTCACAGTCATTCCCTTTTTAAGTCCTCTTATTATTTCACTTCCCTTATCCCTTATTATTTCACTTATGAACATTGAAGGAAGCTCAGAATGGAGTATTTCCAGGTTATTTCTGGCTCTTGTCATTCCAACATAAAACACCCTTCTTTCCTCTTCCAGATATTCGTCATATTCTTCCTTCGACTGATTCCTCTTCTCCAGTGGAAACTCGCCGAAGTTGTTGTCTATGAGAAAGACTCTGTCAAATTCAAGACCCTTGGTACTGTGTATGGAAGACAGTGTTACATTGGCATCATTGTCTTTCTTTGCATTTCTAAGAAGATCTTTGAGATATTCTACGTTTTCCATAAACTCGAATACCGTGTTTGAGTTTCTGCATATTTCCTTGGTTATTTCAAGGTCAAGAAACATTGATGAATAGGATATCCTTCCGTCCTTTTCAAGTCTATTGAGGTAATCCTCATATCCCATGTCGAAGCGTATATAATCAAGGGCTGCCTCGGGACTCTCCTTTGATATATGACCCAGGTCCCACTTGAAGTTCTTTATATTGATTCTCTTAAGCTTATCAAGGTGGGGGTACCTGGACAAATCATCGAAAACAGTACCCTGACCACTTGCCACAAATTGATTCATTTCCCTTGTGAAATAGGTCTTGCCCTTGTAGTAAATATTTGAAAACGACTCCCTATCCCTTGGATTCACCGAAAGGCTGAAAAAGCTAATTATATCCTTTAGCACCTTTGAGTTGAAATACTTGTTCCTGTCTTCCTTAATATAGAATCTTGTAGTTTCATTTCTCAACGCTTCTGCAATCAGGATTGAGGATATATTATACCGGTAAAGTATTGCTGTCTCCATTTCAGGATTTTCTCTTATTTTTTTAATTATATAATCAGTCTGCTGACGCCTTGTAGAAAATGACTTCACTGTAATATCTCTATCCTTTTCCCTGTCAGCCCTTATATTCTTTTCATATCTTTTATTGTTTTTCTCTATGAAGCGACCTACCCTGTCAACTATATAACCGTCGCATCGATAGTTCTTGTCCAAATGGTAAATCTGTCCTTCCTTATAGATATCCTTGAATTCAAGGAGTATCTTTGGATTACTTCCCCTGAAGGAGTAGATTGACTGGTCGTCGTCTCCCACCATGAAAAGATTGCCGTTTGATACAAGGTTAATTATGTCTCTCTGTATTATTGAAAGGTCCTGTGCTTCATCAACCTGTATATACTTGTAGTAAGACTTGAACTTATCCGCAGTTGCCTTATAATGACTAAGAAGTTTCTCACAATAGCTGAGCATATCATCAAAGTCAATCATGTTCTTTTCACGTTTCTTGTTTTCATATTCAGTAAAAAGCTTTTCGAAATCCTTGATATTAAAACCAAGGCTTGAAAATTCACTCTTTTCAATTCTCATGTTTTTCACATAGCTTATCTTGCTTGAAAGGTTTTCTATTTCATCTGTACCTATATTGAAGATATTGTTTTCGGAATAAGTCTTCATCATTATTCCTTTGAGCATTTCAAAATTCGAATTGAGAAGTTCAAGGTTTTTTCCAGTTTTGTTGAAATAGTCCCTTACTATCCTATAAGCAAAGGAATGTATTGTGGAAAAGTATGCCGTTCCCATTGGAGCATCTGGGAAGAATCTTTTGAACCGCTCCTCCATCTCTATTGCAGCAAGCTTTGAAAAGGTTATGGTGAGTATTCTTTCCTTGTCAAGGCTTCTGTCATAGATAAGCTTGCCAGTCCTTGCAGTTATTACTGTAGTCTTTCCAGAACCTGCCGTAGACAGAACAAGACCAGGCCCTCTGTCGTGCAAAACCGCCGACAGCTGCTGGTCGTTGAGATACATATTCTTTTCTTTTTGTAAATATTCTATATAGTTCAATTTATTCTCCAAATCTATTGCTGTTGTAACACTACCTATTTTAACACATAATCATCAAATCTACATTATTAATAAAAGTCAAAGCCGTTAAAAAATATCAGACCATGGATAAATAAAAGTCTATCCAGGAATACTTCCCGGCCTTATCTATATTATAGAATCATTATATGGTTGATTCTTTATTTGTCTTTCGCTGATGCCAGAGCCTTGTCTACAATATTAGTTGGCATATTCTTTTCCTTTTCCCAGCCTTTGAATATTTTTCTTAAATCCGTTATAAGCCAAGGTCCAATTATCATTATTGACAATACCTCAGCCATTATGAATGCATACCATACATAATCAAGTCCTCCAAATCTAGCAAGAAGCCATGCAAAAGGAAGCAAGAAGACCATCTGTCTTGCAAAAGATGCAATTAGACTAATATATCCCTTTCCTAAGGATTGGAAGGTAATTGAGAATGTTATTCCCACTGCCGCCATTGGAAGACAGATGGACATTCTCTTAAGAGCCATTGTACCAACTCTCACCATTTCTGGAGAAGCATCAAACAACGAAAGGAGCTGTTTTGGAAACAGGTTCATAACTGCTGTTCCTATTACCATTATCATGAATGCAAATTTTACAGTGACTTTCAAGCTTTCCACCATTCTGTCCTTGTTTTTTGCACCATAGTTGTAACCCATTATAGGCATGTATCCCTGTGTAAGTCCGAATACAGGCATAATTATAAGTGACTGGAGTTTGTAATATACTCCAAGTACCGCAACAGCAGTTGAACTGAATCCTATAAGAATAAGATTAAGTCCCGATACCATTACAGAACCAAGGGATTGCATAATTATTGCAGGCAATGCAACAACATAAATGTCTTTTAGAATCTTTCTGTCTGGCTTAAAACGCATTAGATCTATTTCAACTGCATGCCTTCCGTTCCTTATTACAAGTACTATATATATGAAACTAAGAATCTGTCCTGTAACAGTTGCTATTGCCGCTCCCCTTATTCCCATTGCCGGCACACCAAAATAGCCGAAAATGAATATAGGATCAAGGATGATGTTTGATATGGCACCAACAAGCATTGCCTTCATGGGATGCATCATGTCTCCTGTTGCCTGGAGAGTACTCATACCCGCCTGGGCTATGAACCTGCCGAAGGAAAATACCATAACTATGCTTATATACTGAGTTGTAAGATTGATTAGATTAGCATCGTCTGTAAATACCGATACTGTATTCCTTGCGAAAAACAATCCAAAAATCAATACTGCTATGGAATACACGATATTTATGACAAATCCATGGTTAGCAGCTCTTGTGGCTGAAGGATTGTCGTGTTCTCCCAGTCTTCTCGATATGAGAGATGTTATTCCAGCGCTTGTTCCCATGGCAAGAGCTATGATTACAAGTTGAAGAGGAAATGCCAAAGATACTGCAGTAAGTGCATCCTCTCCTATCCTTGATACATAAATACTGTCCACTACATTATAAAGAGCCTGAATAACCATTGATATAATTGCCGGTATCGACATTGACAACACCAGCTTTTTAACAGGCATTGTTTCCATTTTATTTAATTTTTTATTCATCTAAACACCTTCTTTAATATTATCAAACATTCTTGTTAGATAATCTATTGTATTCTTTTTTTCATCTTCATCAAAATCATTGAAAAGTTTATCCTCCAGATAATATACAACTTCCAAGGATTTTCCCTTTAAGTTTCTCCCGCTTTCAGTTAGATAAACCATCTTGGCTCTTCCATCTTCCGCACAGATTTTTCTATCAATCATTCCTTTTTTTTCAAGCTGCTCGATGAGCTTTGTAAGTGACGGTGCCCTCACACTTAACTGTCTCAATATGTCTGACTGGGAAAGTCCGTCTTCTTCCCACAAACATCTAAGAACCTTGTTTTGCGATGATGTTATTCCATATTTTAAAAGCTTTTCATTTCTTTTCATTTGAAATGCATGGTCTATCGAACAGATTAAATATCCCGGCATTTTAAATTTGTCTGCCATAAAATCTCCTTTATAATTCCAAGGGTTCAAAACCCAATAATTTTATTTAGTTAGTTAAGTAAGTAGTTAATATAACATCTCCTTAATTCAATGTCAACACATAAAAACAAGATAATATTCAAGTATTTCTCAGTTTGAAAACAGCTCCCTAATATGAATACGATTTCATAATTTCCCAAAAATCTGTTATAATAAAGAAAAAACCAAAGGAAAGGAGTACTGAATATGAATGATGTTATTAAAGCCATAAAGGACAGAGTCTCTTTAAGGAGTTATAAAGACATGGACATTTCGAAAGAAGATCTTGATATGATAATCGATAGCGCCATGCAAGCTCCTACTGCCGGGAACATGATGCTTTATTCAATTCTGGTAATCAAGGACCAGGAAACAAAGGAATTGCTGAGCAAGTCTTGCGATAATCAACCTTTCATTGCCAAGGCTCCCGTAATTCTCATATTTCTCGCGGACCAACAAAAATGGTTCGACTACTATATTAAGGAAAATGTAAAGGAATATTCCGAAAAGGTTGGAATAGATTTCGAAGCTCCACAAGAGTCGGACTTGATGATTGCCTGCGAGGATGCCCTCATAGCTGCACAAAATGCTGTGCTTGCTGCTGAATCTCTTGGAATAGGATCATGCTATATAGGAGACATCATTGAAAACTATGAGTTACACAGAAACCTTCTTGGACTTTCAGACTGGACCTTCCCTATTACAATGCTTTGTCTTGGATATTACGAAGACGACTACAACAGGGTTCACAGAAACCGCTTCGACAAGAAGTTTGTGGTATTCGAAGAAAAGTACAGACATCTAACAGAAGAGGAACTTGATGAAATGTTTGAAGAAAGAGCACAGTTCTATGTAAAGTCAAACAAATACGACGCTGACAACTATGCACAGATGTTTTACGCAAAGAAATCAGGTGCCGAATTCAGCAAGGAAATGGCAAGGTCAGTTAGAACTGCCATTAAGAAATGGACAGGTGAACTGTTGTAATACCTATTCACTCCACAATAGAGAATTTACCTCAATTAGAAAACATCAACACTTCAATGAATTTTACATAATTAATTTTCATATGAAATAATTTGGCAGGCTGATATCAGCCTGCCTTTACTATGTCCATATCATCCATTTTCATCATACTCATCCGCCTTCTCACTTTTCACCGATTTTCGATGCTTATTTATTGTTTTTCGATAAAAATTTATTGCTTTTTGATTATTGTCGTGTTAAACTGAAGCTGAAGAAACAGAAAATCAATACATTAAAGGATGTTTTATTACTCAACTAAAGTTGTGGTATAAAACTAGGAGGCCCTATGAAATATTCTGGAAAAAAATCACTTGCAACATTTATGAAATTCTTTTTATTGTTACTGGAGGGAGCTGCTATTATAGTTCTGTTTGGATTGCCAAAAATCCTAGGCTTTTATCTAATCTGGATTGAATCAATCTTTTACAACAAAGTTCTCTACTACGGACTTGTCGTCATTCTTTACATAACTGGAATCCTCGCAGTACTAATATTGGATACACTGAGAAATCTCTTTTCAACTATGGAAGAAGCAAATCCCTTCATAAGAAAAAACGTAACAGCACTGAGAAGGATGGGAGTCTATGCTTTCATCGTCGGAGGAGCATATTTTACAAAAATATTCTTTCTCAATTCATTCATGACAATAATCGCGGTCTTTATCTTCTTTATTGCCGGAATCTTTTGCATAGTACTTGCAGATCTTTTCAACCAGGCAATCATATACAAAGAAGAAAACGACCTCACAATATAGGAGGCCGCCATGAAAATAATAGTAAACCTTGATGTCGTAATGGCTATGAGGAAAATAGGTCTATCAGATCTTGCCGGAAAAGTTGGAATAACAAATGCAAACCTTTCAATACTTAAAAACAACAAGGCAAAAGCAATTCGCTTCTCTACACTTGAAGCAATATGCAGGGAGCTTGACTGTCAACCAGGCGACATACTTGAATTCAGCAGGGAGGATCAATAACAATGGATACAGCAATTAAACTAAACGAAAAAAAAAACTTAAAATCAAATTTGATGTTCATATATTCCATAGGACTTGGAATGATTTTCGACTTACTCTTCTACGATAATAATATAGGTCTCAACTATCCACTATATGCACTATTCTTTCTTGGTGGAATCTACCTTTTCATTAGAAATGATGAATCATTTTCCTTTGTGAGGTTCATGGCATTCTCGGTTGTAATCATGTACATAGCATCATCATTTGTCAGATTCAGCCTCTCATCAGTAATAAACATACTGAACTTCCTTGCAATACCAGTTCTCATTGCAGTACTGCCAGCTCTTAGCGTGAAGGCTTTTGATTCAGAGAAAAAGCTTCCTCTCATTGCATTGGAAAGATTCATAATGTCACTTGGTGGATTTATTTTCATAGTTGAAAAGACATTCAAAATTACATCCTCTACAATAAATGTAAAGGATAAATCAAAGACTTATGGAATAATAGCAGGTCTTTTCCTCAGTATTATTGCAATGGCAGTTATAATACCTCTCATGGCAAGTGCGGACATGATATTTAACGAGATTGTGCTTAACCTAACCAAAAATCTGTCTACTGGAATTGAATTTAAAAGACTGCTTTCTCATCTTTTCATTATCTTTATTGTATCTGGATACATGTATGGATTCCTTAGAACTGTTCTTCACAAAGCAAAGAAAAAATCATTGAATAGTGAACTTCCTTCACCTGGATCGATTGTAGAATCAAATTCGACCTTTGACAGCACCATTCCCCTTACAGTATTCTTAATAGTAATAAATCTGCTCTTCCTTCTCTTTTCATACATTCAGATAAAATACATCATATTAGGCGGAACTGATTTTCTTCCTGAAAACATAACCTATGCAGAATATGCAAGAAGTGGCTTCTTCCAAATGATGATTCTTTCAATAATTAATTTTTCAATAACCATCATTCTAAGCAGCCATATATCAAAACTCAAGAACACTAGAACTTTAAAGATATTGCTTACATCACTAAGTATATTTACAATAATAGTGGTTTGCTCCTCCTATTCACGGATGAACCTCTATGAGAACACCTACGGATATACTAGACTGAGATTTCTTGTATACATCATCCTTTTTACTGAAGCCGGTCTCAACTTGATGCTAATGTATGAAATTTGGAACAAAAACTTTGGATTCGTAAGATACGGACTTCTTTCAGTTCTATTTGTTTTTCTGATGCTAAACACCGTAAATATCGACAGCTATATAGCTTCAAGAAATATAGATAGATATATTGAAACAGACGACATTGATATGAGCTATCTCCTTTATCGCCTATCCTCTGATGCATCTTCTGAAATACTTAGGCTAAAAGACATGGATCTTGGGGAATGGACTGATGATCTGGAAGAATACTATATCGGACACCGTGGCTATGAAACCAGAAACCTTTCATTTATGGAATTCAACCTATCCGATAAAAACGCCTACGAAAATGCAATTGAATATTTTAACTAATCAAAAGAAGCAGCAGCCGAAACCCAAAATTTCGAGCAACTGTTTCTTTTATATATACTTATAACTCATTTATAAATTTGTATATAGCCTGAAAACGTTTAACATGAACATATCTAGTATTTAAGCTCTCTACTTATAGACAAACCCTTCTCCCTATGGTATTATTGGTGTGAATAAATCAAAAGATAACGATTCTCAATAGACAAAAAAACAGCTACAACATCAATCTTTTGAAATACAATATGAATCAAGAGAGCGTATTATGAATAAAATTAAAAACAGTAAAAATCTAGGGGTTATCCTTATTATATCATCATCATTATTTTTCTCACTTATGGCTACGGCTGTAAAGTCTGTAAATGAATTCCCCTTGGCAGAAAAAGTGTTCTTCAGAAATTTCATAGGACTAATATTCCTGTCCTTCAGCCTCATAAAAAACAAAGACATATTAAAGGTAAACAATAAAAAACTCATGTTTGGGCGAAGTGCCTTCGGAATTCTGGGAGTGTTCTTCTTTTACAATTCAGTATCACACCTCCACCTTTCGGAAGCAATGGCTTTAAACAAGCTTTCGCCGTTTTTCGTCATAATATTGAGCGGAATATTCCTGAAAGAGAAGATTAAATCTTCGCAGATTATAGCAGTATTCGTAGCACTCGCAGGATTATTTGTACTTCTGAATCCAAAGCTCAACATACCAATCATTCCAGCCATTCTTGGAATAACAGGTGCATTTTGTGCTGGTAGTGCATATACAATGATAAGGCAGATGAGACTAACAGACAGCCCTTCATCAATAGTTTTCTATTTCTGTCTAAGCTCATCATTGGTGTCACTGCCAATGATGCTCAGTAATTTTATAATGCCCACTGGCATTGAATTTCTACAGCTTTGCCTTATCGGTATAATGGCCCTTGCAGGACAGCTCGCCATGACAAATGCATACAGATATGCCCCTGCTTCTCAGCTTTCGATATACACATACCTGAACATTGTTTTCTCGGCCTTATGGGGATTTTTATTCTATGGAGAGTCATTGACCCTTTCATTCATTGCAGGCGCAGGACTAATTATATTTGCGGGATATATCAACTTTCTTTCTTCAAATAGCAAAATTGGAAAAGATAATAATAAATCCAAAGTACTGACCAATACAAAATAGCTAAACCAATTCACGAAATATTATCGTGAATTTTGCAATATCAATCGGTTATTGCGAAATCAACTGTTGACAAATCCCATAATGTAGTATATATTCATCTTAAGAATTCACATGACTGACGGAATTGCGGAATTAACCGCAAGGGAGTGTGAAAATTGTGTAATGCCGACCGTCTGGGCTAAATGTCCGGACGGTTTTTGTATTTTTTGTCCGGATACAATGGAGGTCAAAATGTTTAAGAAATGGAATGAATTTGAAAAAGGTATATGGGCAGAGGAAATAAATGTAAGAGACTTCATACAGAAAAACTACAGTCCATACACAGGAGACGAAAGCTTTCTCGTAGAAAAATCCGAAAGAACTGCTAAACTCTTCACCAAAGTTGAAGCACTCCTTGAAGAAGAGCAAAAAAGAGGAATCTACGATATCTATACAGATGCTCTTGCAAGCATAGACTGTGCTGGTGCAGGATACATTGACAAGGACAACGAGACAATAGTTGGTCTTCAGTCCGACGGACCACTCAAGAGACTAATAAACCCTTACGGTGGAGTAAGAATGGTTGAAGGAGCAATAAAGGTATACAACCTTGATATTCCGGAAGACATACTGACAGACTTTAAAAAATACAGAAAGTCCCACAACGAAGGCGTATTTGACGTATACAACGATGAAATAAAAAAGGCAAGATCTGCAGGACTTATGACTGGACTTCCCGATGCATATGGACGAGGAAGGATAATCGGCGACTACAGAAGAATAGCCCTTTATGGAATAGACTACCTCATAGAAGAAAAGAAAGACTACCTTAAGAACATGTCCTTTCCTTTCACAGAGGATTCACTGAGAAACAGAGAAGAAATATCAGATCAAATAAAGGCTCTTAAAAAGATGAAAACAATGGCCTCTGCATATGGAATCGACATATCCATTCCTGCAATAGATGCACAGGAAGCCGTACAGTTTTTGTATTTTGGATATCTTGCAGGCGTAAAAGAAAGCAATGGAGCTGCAATGTCCCTTGGAAGAACAAGCAGCTTTTTAGACATCTACATCGAAAAAGACATTGAAAAAGGGCTAATAGACGAAATACATGCACAGGAGCTTATAGACCAGTTTGTAATAAAGTTGAGAATAATAAGACATCTAAGGACTCCAGAATATGATGAACTTTTCGCAGGAGATCCAAACTGGATTACAGAAGTTCTTGGTGGAACAGGAGAAGATGGAAGAACACTAGTTACAAAGACAACATACCGTTTCCTCCACACTCTTACAAACCTGTCTGCTGCACCAGAGCCAAACATGACTGTACTGTGGTCAGAAAAGCTTCCACAATCCTTTAAGAAATACTGCTCAAGAATGTCAATAGAAACCTCATCAATACAATATGAGAATGATGATATAATGAGACCAATGCATGGAGATGACTATGCCATAGCTTGCTGCATATCTGCCATGAGAGTAGGTAAGGAAATGCAGTTCTTCGGAGCGAGATGCAACCTTGCGAAAGCACTTCTCTTCGCAATCAACGGCGGAGTAGATGAACTCTCAGGTGAAATGATAATTGAAGGAATAGATAAAATAGATTCAGAAATCCTTGATTTCGACCAGCTAATGGATAACTACAAAATAGTTTTGTCAAAAGTTGCAGAACTTTATGTCAATACAATGAACTCAATCCACTTCATGCATGACAAATACGCCTACGAATCGGGCCAAATGGCTCTTCATGATGGAATAGTGGGAAGATACATGGCCTTTGGTGTTGCAGGTCTTTCAATAGTAATGGACTCCTTCAGTGCAGTGAAGCACGCTGAAGTTAAAGTTGTTAAGGAACATGGACTTACTACAGACTTTGAAATAAATGGAGAATATCCAGCCTATGGAAATGACATTGACGAGGTGGACTACCTTGGAAATGAAATACTTTCATTCTTTACAAACGAGTTGAGAAAACACAAGGCATACAGAAATGCAAAACATACCCTTTCAGTGCTTACAATCACTTCAAATGTGGTTTACGGAAAGAAAACAGGAACAACTCCAGACGGAAGAAAGTCTGGAGCACCATTTGCACCAGGAGCAAATCCAATGCACGGAAGGGACTCAACAGGAGCACTGGCATCACTGAACTCAGTTGCAAAACTTCAGTATAATAATATCTGTGAAGATGGAATTTCAAACACCTTCACTGTTATTCCAGAAGCAATAGGAAAGCTAGACAGACACAGAATAGACAACCTGGCAACAATTATGGACGGATACTTCAGCCAGAAGGGACACCATCTCAATGTCAATGTATTAAGAAAAGAACTTCTTCTGGATGCATATGACAATCCAGACAAATATCCAAACCTTACAATCAGGGTTTCAGGATATGCAGTTAAATTCAACAAGCTGACTAAAGAGCAGCAGATGGATGTAATCAACAGAACCTTCCACAAAAAAATGTAGTTAGGTAAACAGGAGTATTTTATGATAAAAATTCATTCAGTTGAAACAATGGGAGCATTGGATGGACCTGGAATAAGAGTAATCTTCTTTCTACAGGGATGTCCTCTAAGATGTCTTTACTGTCACAATCCAGATACTTGGGAATTATCGGGGGGAAGTGATTATTCAACTCATGAGATAATCGAGAGAGCGTTGAGATATAAACCTTATTTTAGAAATAATGGTGGTATCACCTTCTCGGGAGGCGAGCCACTTATACAGGCTGAAGAACTGCTAAAAGTCATAAAGCTGGCAAAAGAAAACGGGCTTCATACAGCCCTTGACACGTCGGGGTATTATACGTGCAAGGACAGTGTGATTTCTGAACTTCTTGACTCTACAGACCTTGTGATTCTTGACATCAAACACGAAAAAAGAGATATGTACAAAAAAATCACAGGCCTTGAAATTGACAGACATAAGAATTTCAAAGAACTTCTGGAAAAAGCAAAGTCAAAAATCTGGCTTAAGCACGTAGTAGTGCCTGGTCTGACCGACGATATAGAACATATGAAAAGCCTGGAAAAAGAAGCACGGACATATCCACTTGACAGGGTTGAAAAACTTGAACTCCTTCCCTACCACAGCTTGGGCGAAATGAAATATGAAGAGCTTGGTATGGGCTATCCACTGACAGGTACGGAAGAAATGGATATGGAAAAACTTAAAGAACTGAAAAAGCATATAAAATTAGACTGTCTCATTTGAGACAGTCTTTCTTTTTCGAGTCATAGACAAAGCACCTAGGCAATCAATATCCTCAAGCTTGAAAGATCAGTCATTCCCTTTATCTTAATCTCCTGTACCGCCAGCTCCAGATATTTCGGATCAGTAGTTATTGTTTTAGTCAGGGACTGGATTAGCTTAAGTG
>NZ_CEZJXU010000005.1:0-11857 GCF_983023055.1 Dethiosulfatibacter sp.
TTAAGATAGATGTAAGGATAATTGCGGCAACAAATGTGGATCTTATGAAGCAGGCCAGGACAGGGAAATTCAGAAAGGATCTTTTCTACAGAATAAGCGTCCTGCCCCTTATGGTGCCTCCTCTCAGAAAGAGGGGGAATGATGTACTGGAGATATTTGAAAAGATTGCCGGTGACAGGGGAGAAAAGCTTGTATTTTCAGAAGAAGTGGAGAAATTTTTTGTTGAATATTCATGGGAAGGGAATGTGCGGGAAGTGAGAAACTGTGTTGAGTATCTCATAAACCTTGGGAAGGATATGATCTATGTGGAAGACCTTCCCGAGAGCATGAAGCTGGCATCCCTTCTTGACGGAAATGACATGGGAATGCAAGTGGATGATGAACCTGTGAAATTCGCCTCGGTCCATGAAGGTGTGGATGATGACATGGAGATCCTCAAGATACTGTACGACAAAAACAGCAGGAATATAAAAATAGGAAGGAAGCAGATTTCAGATGAACTTAGGAAAATCAACATATTCCTGGGTGAGCAGGAAGTGAGGAACCGCCTTTTAATTCTTCAGGACAAGGGAGTTGTTTTAATTGGAAAGGGAAGGGGAGGGACTAGAATAACTCCCTCCGGCATAAGTAAACTGAAGGAAAGTACCGCGGGGAAGAGTCGAATGGTATAAAATGGACTTCCCTTAGTAGTAGTGGAAGAAAACATCGCAACAATTGTAACAACTGTATTAATTGTATCAACAAATACAATTAATACAGTTGTTTTTTATATATTTAAATCCTTAGATAGAATATTCATCTAAAATATTCAAGAATAAATATTTTTTATTATTGTTAAAACTTTCAGAGCTACCCGGTGGAAGGTGTCGAGAAGAATATGGAAAATAAAGAGTAAGATATTTTATGTAAGTCGTTGTTTTTGGCATAACGTTTGCATTATAAGAGTACAAGAAAAATATTTTAAAAACGGAGGAGAATTTAAATGAAAAAATTCAGTAGAATAATAGCCGTGCTCACAATAGTGGCAATGATGTTGGGGTTGACCGTAGGATGTGGTCCCAAAGCCGAGACTGAAGCACCTGTAGAGAATGAAGTAACTGAAAATCTTGACCCGGCTGACAAAGTACCTGCAATCAACTTCTGGATTCAATCTCAGACAAAAGATCCATTGAGATATGAATCGGCATTAATGATGGCGGACAGCTGGCAGGATCTTGGATTTGAAATCAATCTTGAAACAAGAGAATGGGCTACAATGTCTGCAGAAGGAATGAAGGCACACGAGCATGACATGTTCATAGTAAAATGGGGTGGAAAGCCGGAGAGAGTTGATCCATTTCACTGGTTGTATTCAATGCATCATTCAATAAATGCTGATGAAGGTGGTTACAATGTAGCCGGATACATGAATACTGAATACGATGCACTTGCCGATGAATTTGCATCAAATTTAGATCTTGAAGCAAGAAAGGCGGCAGCTGTAGAAATGCAATCAATACTTGCAAATGATGTTCCACAGCCTCCTATGTTCAAGCTTAAGCTTAAGAATGCATACAACAAAGCCAAGTTTGCAAATATTACACCAGGTGTAGGTCTTGGAGTATACAGCTTCTGGAACTTCATGAATATTACACCTTTGACTGATGACAAAATTCTTACACTAGGACAGACAACTGATATTCAGCTTCTTAATCCATTGGCAACAAAAACAGGACAGGATATCTATATGCTTAAGAATATCTATGATCCACTTGTAAGACTTGACGTTGACGGTAATGTTGTACAATGGCTTGCAGAAGACATCAATGAAATCGATGGAACACATATTGAAATAACAATAAGAGACGACTTCAAGTTCCATGACGGAGAACCTCTTACAGTTGAAGATGTTAAGTTTACCTTTGATTTTGCAAAGGAAGTCAACTCACCTACATATGCAGCACATGTAAGAAGTATAGAATCTGTTGAAATCACTGGCGAAAATACTGTTCTATTTACACTCACAAACACATATGCACCTTTCATTTCAAACACATTGTCTCAATGTTTGATTCTTCCGGAACATATCTGGAGTAAGGTATATGAGGAAAAGGGAGCAGAAGGAGCACTTACGTGGGAAAATTCTAGTCCAATAGGATCAGGTCCATTCGTATTTGAATACTGGAGACCTAACGAAGAATTTTCACTTACAACAAACAAGGATTACTTCATGCAACCTAAGATTGACGGTATCCTTAGAATACCTTATTCACAGCAGCTTGGTCTTGTACAGTCACTTATAACTGAGGAAATAGACCTTACTTCAAACAACATGAAGCCTATAGACCTTGAAGAAGTTGCGAAAAATGAAAATATTGAAGTCATTGAACTTGTAGACGAAGGAAGTTATATCCTTCACTTGAACCTTAGAAAGGCACCGTTTGATGATGTAACAATCAGAAGAGCACTTACTTTGGGAATACCAAGACAAAAAATAATAGACGTTGTATTTGACGGCGGAGCATTGAAGACATTCTCAATGGTATCAGAAAGCAATAAATTCTGGAATAATCCTGATGTTGAAAAACTTGATTATGATTTTGAAGCTGCTAGACAAGAGCTTAAGGATGCAGGATACAGATGGGATGCTGAAGGAAGACTTTATTATCCTGAGAACTTCACACCTCAAATGCTGTATTAAGAATAAGAAACAATTGGCCGGCAGGATAAATATTCTGTCGGTCGGTTTCAAACCAAACACTTTTGAAACGGATTGGAGAAAATATGAGATTAGCAAAGTATATTTTAAAAAGACTTATTTTAGCGTTTCTTACGCTGATGATACTTGTATCAATAGTATTTTTCATGTTCAGGGTAATTCCCGGAGACCCTGTCAGTATGTTTATAGATTCGGGACTTGACCAGGAATCCCAGGAACTCATGCTTAAACTTTATGGACTGGACAAGTCATTACCTGAGCAGTACATTATCTACATGAAGGGACTCTTCCAGGGAGACTTTGGAAATTCATTCACCTATGGAAAGCCAGTACTCGATGTAATAGGGGAAAGATTCCTCAATACTTTAGTTCTTACCATTACCTCACTGATAATTGCATATTCTATAGCAATATCCGTAGGAAGTTACCTTGCATGGCACAGGAATTCTAAGATAGATATCATAGGTACCATACTTGCCCTAGTAGTAAGATGTGCTCCAGTTTTCTGGACAGGAATGATCCTGTTATCCATATTTTCATTCAACCTTAGATGGTTGCCTCTTGGAGGAATGGTTAGCAGTGGTACGAATTTTGAAAGTTTCTTCGACAAAATTTTCAGTATAGACTTCCTGAAGCACCTAATTCTTCCAGCTACGGCATCGGCCCTATATTCAATGGCTACACCAACCCTAATGATGAGAACATCAATGCTTGAGGTAGTAAAGGAAGACTATATAGAGCTTGCATATGCCAAGGGAATACCCGACAAGAAGGTCAGAAGAAAGCATGCAATGAGAACCGCACTTCTTCCCGTAGTTACAATGTTTGCAGTTGCAGCGGGAATGGCAATAGGCGGATCCGTACTTACAGAGACAGTATTCAGATGGCCTGGAATGGGAAGGGAAATAGTTCTAGCAGTAGGTTCAAGAGATTATCCAATGGCGCAGGGTGCGTTCCTCTGTATAGGGTTTGCAACAATAATGTTCAATCTTCTTGCAGACATACTTTATGCATACCTTGACCCAAGGGTTTCGTTGGACTAGGAGGAATATAAATGAAAAATTTAATAAAACTTTTCAAGAAAAACAAAACGGGAGTAGCGGGATTCATAATATTCATATTCTTCATACTTGTTGCAATATTTGCAAATCAAATTGCTCCCTATGACCCTATGGAAATACAGTTTTTCCAGGATGGCGGTGTAAAAAGACTTCAGTCTCCTTCTATGGACCATTTGCTTGGTACAACATATATGGGAAGAGACGTATTTTCACAGATGATAATCGGATCAAGGGTGGCAGTGCTTGTTGGAGTAATATCGGCAGTATGTGTGGCCTTCATTGGAACGAACATTGGTCTAGTAGCAGGATATTTCGGAGGCAAGGTGGACAGGATACTCATGGGTATAGTCGATGTAATGTATGGACTTCCATTCCTACCATTTGCACTGATACTTGTATCGGTACTGGGACCTGGAGTTCAAAACGTAATACTTGCAATAGTTCTAATAACTTGGCGTAACTCTTCAAGGGTTATCCGTTCGCAGGTGTTGTCACTTAAAAACAGGACATTCATAGAGGCGGCCAAGCTCAGCGGAGCAAGTGACAAAAGAATTCTATACAAGCACATAGCTCCAAATGTCATACCTATATCATTGATCTATGTATCAACATCAATGGCAGCAGCAATTATGACTGAATCAAGCATCAGCTTCCTGGGTCTTGGGGATCCATTGCAGATAAGTTGGGGACGTATACTCTTTACCTGTTATTCTTCCCAGGCAATGTTTAAAGCACCATGGTGGATTCTTCCTCCTGGTATAGCAATAACACTCCTTGTACTTTCAGGCTACCTAATGGGAAGAGCCTTTGAAGAAATTGCAAATCCGAAACTAAGGGAGAGATAAGATATGGCATTATTAGATTTAAAAAATGTATCTATAGAATACAAGCTTTCCGACGGAAAGTTGAAGGCTGTTGACGATGTTTCGCTGACTCTTGACAATGGAGATATACTTGGGCTTGTTGGCGAAAGCGGTTGCGGCAAGAGTACACTCATAAAAGGAATAATAAACCTTCTTCCTTCCAATGGAAAGATAATAGAAGGGGAAGTAATATTCAACGACGAGGTATTAAACAAGCTTTCAGTGGAAAAAATGAGAAAGAAGAGATGGAAGGAAATATCCCTTATAACACAGAGTGCCATGAATTCCCTGAATCCCGTTTATAAGGTGGGAAAACAGATTATAGAGCCAATACTAGAGCATGAAAACAAATCAAAGGCTGAAGCAATGAAAAAGGCAGAAGAGCTATTTGAACTTGTAGGTCTTGAAAAGGGAAGACTCGAAGATTATCCTCACCAGTACAGCGGTGGAATGAAGCAAAGAGCAATAATAGCCATGTCTCTGGCTCTTAATCCCAAGCTTATAATTGCAGACGAACCTACTACTGCACTTGATGTTATAGTACAATCGCAGATTCTTGAAAGAATCAACATGCTTCTAAATCAGTACGACGGGTCTATGATACTTGTTACCCATGATGTATCCGTAGTTGCCCAGACCTGTACAAAGGTTGCAGTAATGTACGGTGGAAAGATTATAGAATACGGTGATGTAATCCAGGTACTTAAGAAACCGAATCATCCATATACAATGGGTCTTAAAAATGCATTCCCGTCATTGGTTGGAGAAAAAAAGGAATTGATTTCAATAGAAGGAACTCCTCCTGACCTGTCCCAAAAGCTTACAGGATGCAGATTTGCAGAAAGATGTCCTTTTGTACAGGAAAAATGCAGATCGGGTGAAATTGAAAAGACTTCAGTTGAAAATGGATATTTCTACTGTGTAAGAGGTGCCGAAAGAGATGAGCTTAGAAAGCTGGCTGACACTCCTGGTACATGGGAATCTAAAATATAGGAGAAATGTATTATGGATAATAATATCAGAGTAATAGAAACAAAGAATCTGAGAAAAGAATTCGACGTCAAGATTAAGCGAGAGGGCAAGGTGAAGGAATCTGCCACGCTTAAAGCTGTTGACGGTATAGATATACATGTTAATCAGGGAGAGACTTTGGGAATTGTTGGAGAAAGTGGATGCGGAAAGACTACCACAGCAAAGCTCCTGTTGGGACTTTATACTCCTACTGAGGGAGAAATAATTTTAGGAGACAATAACATTTCGCACCTTACAAAGAAGGAAATGAAAAACTTCAGAAGAAGGGCACAGATGATTTTCCAGGATCCTTATGAGTCACTGAATCCAAGATTCAAGATTAAGGATACCATAATGGAGCCTCTTGAAATCCATGGAATCGGCATCAACAAGGAAGAAAGATACCAAATGGCAAAAAAAATTCTGGAGGAGTCGGGACTTAAGCCTGCGGATCAGTTTATGGAGAGATTTCCCCATGAAATGAGTGGTGGTCAAAGACAACGTGTCGCAATTGCAAGAGCACTAGTACTGAGCCCGGACTTCATCATAGCAGATGAGCCAGTATCCATGCTTGACGTTTCAATAAGAGCAGGAATACTTAAGCTTTTGAGAAATATGATAACAACAAGAAATCTTGCCGGAATAGTAATTTCACATGATATTTCCCTCATAAGATATATAAGCGACAGGACGGCAGTAATGTATCTTGGAAAGATTGTTGAGCAGGGAAGTACTGAGGAAATAATTGAAAAGAGATATCACCCTTATACTGAAGCACTTCTGGAAGCGGCTCCAAATCCGGATCCGGAACTTAAATTCAGTTTGGAAAAAATAAAAGGCGAAGCACCAAATCCGGTTGATCTGCCTACTGGCTGCAGATTCCATACCAGATGTCCGAAATGTATGGACATATGCAAGAGGAAAGAGCCAAGAGAAATAGACATGGGCAACGGACACAAGGTATTGTGCCATCTCTACGGAGGTAAGGAAAATGAGTAAAGCCTTGCTGCTTGAACATATGACCTGGCCTGAACTTGACCAGATAAAAGACAAGATTGAACTTGTAATAATACCCCTTGGATCAACTGAACAGCACGGTCCAAATACCACCTTTGCCACAGACACATTGAGGGCAAGGGAAGTTGCGAAACTTGTGGGAGAAAGATATGAAGACAAGATCCTTATTGGACCTACCCTTCCAATAGGTTTGTCATATCATCACATGAAGTTTCCGGGAACTATAACATATTCCCTTGAAACATATATAAAAATCATAAGAGACATCTGCTACAGCCTCAACAGGCATGGCTTCAAGAAGGTACTCTTCATGTCTGGACATGGTGGAAACAAAAGGCCTGTACAGGAATATGCCACTGAAGCCAAGAAGGAATTCGACATGGACATATACATTATCGGAACTGGAGGAAGTCTTGTTAAGGATCTCAGTAAGGCCTATGGATTTACAGAGTTCAAGGGACATGCCTGCGAGGTGGAAACTTCACAGATGATGCTTCTTGCCCCTGAAGATGTAAGATATGACAAGCTTGAAGAAGCCAAATTCAGGGAAGAGTCAAAATACAAGAAGAAGGGGCATGCCTATGACGGAGGAATTTTCTGGGACTACAGAGAGGTTACTGAAAACGGATGTCTTGGAGATGCAAGGCTTGCATCCCTTGAATTTGGAAAAGAAATGAATGAAATGGTCATAAACAAGATATGTGAATTCATAGACCATATAATAATATAACTACAAAAATCATCATATGCAGTTATAAGAGGTGGAAAAATGGAAAAAGCGGATACCTTTAAACTTAAGGATGAAAATGGAAAAACCATATGTGACAACAGGGGAGACAAAGGCGCAAATGGCATGGTAGCCGCTGCAAAATACGAGGCTACCAAAATAGGAATAGATATAATTAAAAGAGGCGGAAATGCAGTTGATGCTGCAGTGGCTGTAGGATTCGCTCTTGGAGTTTGCGAACCCAATGCTTCCGGAATAGGCGGCGGTGGATTCATGAACATAAGAATGGGAAAAAGCGGTGAACTTGTTTTCCTTGATTTCAGGGAAGTGGCGCCGGAAGAAGCAAGACCCTCCATGTGGGAATTAAACGAGGAGGGAAAGGTTGCAAACAACGAAAAATCCGAAGGTGGAAAAGCTGTAGGAGTTCCTGGTGAAGTTGCCGGGCTTGTATATGCCTGTGAAAATTATGGAACCATGCCTATTGAAGAACTTATGAAGCCTGCTATCAGTCTGGCGGAAGAAGGAGTAGATGTAAGCGACGCTCTTGATATTGATATAAAGACATGCAGCATCAAGCTTGAGAAATTTGAAGAAAATGGAAATGCCTTTACAAAATATGACGATACAAGCAGACATATAAAGAACCCGGCCTTGGCAAAAACCCTTAGAAAGATTGCAAAGGAAGGAATAGACGGTTTCTACAAGGGAGAAATTGCAGAAAAACTGGTCAAATCCGTTGTTAATCACGGAGGATCAATGAAAATATCGGATCTGGAAAACTACAGTGTCAACAAGATAGAGCCTGTAGTTGGAACCTACAGGGGATATACAGTCATATCATCACCACTTCCAAGCTCTGGAGGAACCCATGTGTTGCAGATTCTGAACATACTTGAAAATTTCGACATGTCTTCATTTGAAGTGAATTCAGTCGAGTATATACATTTGATGTCTGAAGTATTCAAGATGTGCTTTGCCGACAGGGCAAAATACATGGGAGACCCAAGTTTTGTAAAAGTACCTGTAGCGGGACTGACATCCAAAAAATATGCAAAAAAGCTTGCCGACAAGATTGAACTGATGTCGAAAAGCCATGAATACGATCACCCCTTTGATTATGAGCCAAAGGATACAACACACTACTCAATAGCCGACAGGGATGGTAATATGGTCTCTGTAACAAAGTCAATAAGTGCATTTTTCGGTTCAGGAGTGATTCCCGAGGATACTGGAATAATGCTTAACTGCCAGATGAGATGCTTTTCTCATATAGAAGGGAATGCAAACACAGTAGGATCCGGCAAGAAACCTTTGAGCTCCATGAGTCCTACTATTATTTTAAAGGACAACAAGCCCTTTGCAGTGGTGGGATCTCCAGGAGGAAACAGGATAATAACAGCTGTTGCACAGGTCATATCAAAGCTGATAGACCATGACATGACAATCCAGGATGCCATAAATTCTCCGAGGATTACAGATGAATCCAATGAAATCATCATGTACGAAGGAAGGATTTCAGAAGAAGTTATTGAGGCTCTTGAAATAAGAGGACACAAGACACAGGAATTTTCGAACTATGACAGAAAGTTCGGCGGCGTGCAGGGAATAAGATATCTGGAAGACGGTACCATAGAAGGTGCAGGGGATCCGAGAAGAGACGGGGTTGCCATAGGTTATTAAATAATGATATGGGTGAATAATATGAGCGTAGAGATGAATAGAAGAAGTACTGGAAAAAAAGCAATGGTATCCAGCGGAAAGGGACAGGCTACGGCTATTGGAATAGATATTCTTGAAAAAGGCGGAAATGCAATTGATGCTGCAGTAGCAGTTGGATTTGCAATAGGAGTCGCAGAGCCAGCAACATCAGGTCTTGGCGGCGGTGGATTCATGACTATAAAATCAGCTGATATAGAGGATGCAGTATTTTTGGATTTCAGGGAATTCGCACCTGAAAATGCTACACCTGAAATGTGGGAACTGGATGAAAAGGGCAAAGTGGTGAACAAGGAAAATGCCATAGGAGCAAAATCTGTAAGTGTTCCAGGAGAACTGGCTGGAATGGTATATGCACTTGAAAAGTATGGAACAATGACTCTTGAAGAAGTTATTAAACCATCAATTAGGCTTGCTGAGGAAGGAGTTCTGGTTACAGACATGACTGTAAACATGCTTGAAACTTACTCTAAGCATCTCAAAAAATGTCCTGATGCAAAAAAAATCTATCTCAATGATGGAAAAGGTTTCAAAGCAGGAGAATTGCTCAAAAATAAAGATCTTGCAAAGACATTGAAGAAGATTTCAGAAGATGGGATAGACATATTCTATGAAGGTGAAATTGCAGAGGCAATAATTGAAACTGTAAAAAAAAACGGTGGCGTATTGACCCGAAAAGACCTTAAGGACTACTATGTGGAGCTTAAGGAGCCGGTAAAAGGAACCTACAGGGGATATACCATAATATCTTCGCCTCCTCCAAGTTCTGGAGGGACGCATATCATTGAAACTCTAAATATACTTGAAAACTTTGATATGGGTAGTCTGGATATCAATTCTGCAGAATATCTCCATATAATCTCTGAAGCCTTTAAGCTTTCTTACGAAGACAGAGCAAAGTATATGGCGGATACAAACTTTGTGGATGTTCCTCTAAAGGGACTAAGATCAAAGGAATATGCCAAAAAGCTGGCTGAAAAGATAGATTTGGAACAAGCTAAAAACTCTTCAAGCTATGATCCATGGACATATGAACATGATGAAACAACCCATTATTCCATAGGAGATAACAAAGGGAATTTAGTTTCTGTAACAAAGACTGTGAACCATTTCTTTGGATCATGCATGGTAGCTGAAGGTACAGGAATTCTTCTAAACGATACAATGGCAGATTTCGCAACAAGAAAATATGATGTGAATTCCGTTGACAGAAGAAAGAAGCCTTTAAGCACAATGTCTCCAACAATGATTCTCAAGGATGGAAAGCCCTTTGCAATTCTGGGTTCACCTGGAGGGGCAAGGATAATAAATGCGGTGGTTCAGGTCATATCAAAACTTATAGACTATGATATGGATATACAGGATGCAATATCCTCTCCAAGAATACACCAGAATACTTCCGATACACTCTATTATGAAGACCGTATGGATGTAAAGGAAATTGAGAAGCTTGAAAAAATGGGCCATGAGATATTCAAGAGACTGCCCTATGACAAGAAAATGGGTGGAGTACATGGAATAAAATATGAAAAAGAAGAAATAGTTGGTGGAGCCGATCCTAGAAGAGACGGCACATCCCAAGGGATATAGGTTCAGACATTGGGGACAGACCCCACTGTCTAAACGACGATTCATTTTCAGACAATGGGGTCTGTCCCTACTGTCTGGACTGATTTATTATTAGCGGAGGCTGAAATGGAGCTTTTAAGAGATACCTATGTCGAGATAAATCTTGACAGGATGAAGGAAAATATGATTTTAATAAGGGATTTTGTAGGCAAGAAAGTAGCCATTGCAGCAGTTGTAAAGGCAAATGGTTATGGACATGGAGCCCTTGATATAGCAGAAACTATTATGGAAAATGGTGGAGACTATCTTGCTGTAGCTACTCTCACCGAAGCATTGGAGCTCAGGAGAAGATACTCCCAATATGAAATATTCATTATGGGATACACTCCCGATGAATATCTTCACCATGCTGTGGACAAGGATTTAATCCAGTGCATCTTTTCCAAAAGACAGGCTGAAATTCTTGCTGAACTTGGCCGTGAAAGAAACAAGAAGCCAGTTGTCCATATAAAATATGACACAGGATTCAACAGACTTGGATACAGGGACTGTCAGCAGAGCATTGATGAAATAATTGAAATTACGAAAATGGAAAATCTTGATGTTCAGGGTATATTTTCCCATTTCGCACTGGCGGGAGATTTGGAGAACAAAAAACAGTTCAGTGATTTCATGAATGCAGCTAATAAAATCGAAGAAATAGGATTTAAGTTCAAGTACAAGCATATTTGCGACAGCATTTCCGCAATTGACTATCCTGAATTTAACCTTGATATGATAAGGCTTGGAGCAATTATCTACGGTCTTAAATCTTTCCGGAAAAACGACATAGACATCAAGCAGGTCATGACCTTCAAGACAAAGGTATATCATGTAAAGGAAATAAAAAAAGGTGAGGGAGTATCCTATAATTACAAGTGGAAGGCTGAAAGAGACAGTGTAATAGCCACATTGCCTGTTGGATATTCAGATGGTTACCCTAGAAATATGACAGAGGAAGGAATGGTTACAGTACGTGGAGAAAGAGCTCCCGTAATTGGAGTTGCTTGTATGGACCAGTGCATGATAGATGTGACAGACATTCCAGGAGTTGAAGTTGGGGATGAGGTTGTCCTATACGGAGATGGCAGTAATAATACCTTGTCCCTAGAGGAAGTATCAAAGCTTGGAAAAACAAACAAAAATGAGCTAATAG
>NZ_CEZJXU010000005.1:11957-22108 GCF_983023055.1 Dethiosulfatibacter sp.
TTGTCCCTAGAGGAAGTATCAAAGCTTGGAAAAACAAACAAAAATGAGCTAATAGCAAGAATTACCAGAAGAACACCAAGGGTTTATATTAAGGATAATAAGGTGTTTAAAATATTGAATTATCTTATTGAGGAGATATAAGGACATGGATATAAAAAAAAATGTAAACAATATGTATGACCAGCTTGTAGAAATCAGAAGGGATTTCCATAAGAATCCCGAGTTAAGTGGCAAGGAAATAAGAACTGGGGATAAAATCTGCGAATATCTGGACAGTTGGGGAATAGAATATGAAAGAGGTTATGCCGACACTGGAATAGTGGGTATAATCAGAGGCAGGAAAGGTCCTGGAAAGACAATAGGAGTAAGGGCGGATATAGACGCTCTACCAATAACTGAAGAGGCGGATTACGACTATTGTTCTGTGAATGAGGGAGTAATGCATGCCTGCGGTCATGATGTTCATACTACTATTCTTTTAGGAATGGGTAAGATTCTCAAGGATTTGGAGAATGAAATCGAAGGAAATGTGAAGCTTTTCTTTCAGCCTGCAGAAGAGGCAATTGGAGGAGCCGAAAGGATGATTAAAGATGGATGTCTTGAAAATCCAAAGGTTGACCATGCCATAGGTCTTCATGTAATGCCAAATGTTCCTGTGGGTATGGTGGAGCTGAAGTTCGGTCAGATGAATGCAAATTCCGGTGGTGTTAAAATAACAATAAATGGTAAATCAGGACATGCGGCATACCCGGACAAGTCAATAGATGCAATAGTAATAACAGGACAGGTCATAACTAGTCTTCAAACATTGGTAAGCAGAAACGTATCTCCATTGACTTCAGTAGTTCTTACCTTCGGGGAAATTTACGGAGGTACAAAGTCAAATATAATCACAGATGAGGTTGTATTGAATGGAACTTTGAGAGCACTTGACACTGAATCAAGAACTGACGCAAAGAAAAGGATAAAAGCCATTGCGGAAGGTGTTGCATTTGGAATGGGTGGCAGTGCTGATATCGAATTCAATGATGGATACATAGCACTGATAAACGACGATGATGTTCTCAATAAAATAGATGAAACTGCCAAGAGGTTACTTGGCGAAGATAAGATAATGTACAAGGAATTCCCTAGCATGGGAGGAGAAGATTTCTCCTACTTCACAGATGTTATTCCATCGGCTTTCTATCATCTTGGCGGTGGAAATGTAGAAAAAGGCATAGTAGAGCCTCTTCACAACAAGAATTTCAGAGTAGACGAGGAATGTTTGAGAATTGGAGTTCTCATGCAGGTTGAATCAGTATTGGAGCTTCTTAGATAAGTGTGACTAGGATGATAATTTGATTTGTTCCCTACTCCCTCGGTACTACAATCACTAATTTATAAGGTGGATTGAAGTACCTCGAAGTCAAGACCTCACAAATAAAATTATCATCCTTATGATAGTAAGAAAGCTCTGTTCCCTGAACGGAGCTTTCTTATTTTTTGAATGTAGATTGAATTAATCAACTACCTTCTACTTGATCTTTATAGAATGAAAAACGATTTAATAAGCGATTAACATTATGTACTGCAGTACATAGTATTTTGGGTTGCCGCCCATATCAATCAGGTAAAACGTTTGCTAGAATTAGATATACAGAACAGTTAATGCATTATATTAAAATTCTAGGAGGATTAATATGAAAGTAAGGAAAGTTGCTATATTAGGTGGAGGTAATGGTGGGGTTACTGCCGCTGTCGATTTAAAAACAAAAGGTTTGGAAACTTCGTTGTACGAATTACCTCAATATTTTTCGAATTTAAGTGCAATAAAGGAAAAAGGCGGAGCGCTACTGAAGGATGACAAGGGCGAAAAATTCGTAGAAATTGCAACAGTCACCGATGATATTAAAGAAGCAATTAAAGATGCACAGGTAATTATGATCGTAGTTCCAGGATTTGCAATTGAGGCATTTGCAGAAGTTCTTGCTCCAGTAGTAAATGAAGAACAAGTTATTTTCTTAAATGGTGCTGCAGCTATGGGATCTGTAAGATTTGTGAATAAAGCCAATGAAATGGGAATCAATAAAAACTTCAAAATCTGTGAAGCTAATTCATTGACTTATGGAACAAGAGCATTTTATGAAGAAGCAAGAGTGGAATTGTCACTAAGGGTGAAGAAACTGTTTGTGGCTGCATATCCGAAAGATAATACAGAAGAACTTCTGGATGCTTGTTCTCAACTATATGATGGATTGGTAGCAGCACAAGACATATGGCATGTTACATTGGAAAACGGTAACCCAGTTGTACATCCTGGTCCATGTCTTATGAATTCTGGAAGAATTGACTATTCTAAAGGGGACTTTTGGCTGTATAAGGAAGGAATCACTGAACATACTACAAATATTTTGCGCAGTATTGAAAGTGAGCAGGTTGCAATAGGAAAAGCATTCGGATTTGAAGTTGAGGATGCTGTTCAATCTAGAGCAAGAAGAGGATATTTTAGTAACGAAACGGATGAATTGCAGCAGCTGTTTAATACAAGTGAAGTATTTACTCAGATAAAAGGTCCATTAAGCTGTTCTTCAAGGTATTTTACAGAAGATATTTCTACAGGTCTAGTATTATGGTCAGATCTGGGCACGACAGCAGGAGTACCAACTCCAAATATCGATTCAGTAATTACTTTGGGTGGAACCTTGCTTCAAAGAGATTTCCGTGAGGAAGGTTTGACATTGAAAAAGCTAGGATTTGAAGGAGCAACTTTAAAAGATTTGATTGCAAGGGTATAAGTAAAAAAGATTCAAGCTGTAAAAGTGTTGGGCAATGAATCCAATTTAGTTACAGCTTGAATTGAAAAATATATAGTTTTGAGTGATGTTTTAAATTTTTTTAAAGAAGGGAGAAATTATGAAGAAGAAACCATCGTTAGGATTAGCCTTATCAGTAATAGTATTTATGTTTGCATCAATAGGTATTGGTAAAGGGATTTTTAATATAGGTATCAAGCAACTACTTATTGTTAGTGCGGTATATGCAGCTATTGTAGGTAATAAATTAGGTTATACATATTTAGAGATGGAAGAAGGAATTTCTGAAAAATTAAAACAGTGCATGCCGACAATATTTATAATTTTATCAGTTGGTATTGTAGTGGGAACATGGATATATTCAGGTACTGTTCCCATGATGATCTATTACGGTTTAAAGCTTATTAACCCGTCTTTGTTCCTGGTAACAGCATTTATAATTGTTGCAATTGTTTCCACGGCTACTGGTACTGCCTGGGGATCTACTGCAACTGCTGGAGTTGCTTTGATGGGTGTTGCAAGTCAAATGGGTATACCTTTAGGGATGGCTGCAGGGGCAGTAATTGCTGGTGGTGTATTTGGAGATAAACTCTCTCCATTATCCGATACAACCAATTTAGCTCCATTGGTTAGCGGAGCAGAATTATTTGAACACATCAGACATATGTTTTATACAACATTTCCAACTGCTACCATAGGCTTAATAGTGTATTTTATAGTCGGAAGCAAGTTTTCGGGAAATGAAGCAGGAAATAGTGAGAACATTAGACTACTAATGGAAAATCTTGATTTAATATATAACTGGAATGTGTTGTTGCTTTTACCGGTAGTGGTAATATTGGCAGGTTCTATTTTGAAAAAGCCTACAGTACCGTTGATGCTGTTATCTTCAGCCGTAGCAATACTATTAGGTGCATTTGTTCATGGACTTGATTTTAATGATGGAGTCACAGCGGTTGTATCAGGGTTTAATGTTAACATGGTGGCAGCAAAAGGCATTGATCCTTCTTCAATTATTCAACCTGTAATCAAGCTTGCCAATCGTGGAGGAATGATGTCCATGATGAATATAGTTGTTACAATAATTTGTGGCTACTCATTTGCAGGTATTATCGAAAAGATAGGATGTCTTGATGTGATTATGGGGTCCTTAAGTGGCAAGATAAACAAAGTGTGGAAACTTATAGGCATTACAATAATTGGAAGCCTGGTAATGGTATTTACGGCAGGTGTGGCTTCAGTAGCTTTCATAATAATTGGTACCATGCTGAAGGATACGTACAAAAAAATGGGACTTCATGCAAAAAACCTTTCCAGAACACTGGAAGACTCCGCAACGATGTGGTTGCCGTTTGTACCATGGGGTGCTTCAGGAATATTCTATGTTGAAGTACTTGGAGTTGGTGTAGGAGATTATGGAATATGGGCTATTTCATGTTATCTTGGTATAGTTGCATCAATGTTTTGTGCATTTACAGGATTTGGTATTGCTAGAATTGATGATGCAGGTGAAAACGAAAAATTAAAAGTAGTTGTTAAATAAACAGAAAAATGGGGGCATATGTATAATGAAAAATATGTTTGTACAAAATAAAGGATTTGTTTTGGTAATCTTATCGGCCGTATTATTTGGTAGCATGCCATTGTTTGCAAAAAACATTTATATTAATGGAGGTAATGCAGTTCTTCTTACGCTAATGCGTAGTTTGATTTCACTACCAGCACTTTTTCTTCTAATGAGACATGAAGAAGCTAAGTGTTTAATATCACCTAAAAGTTTTAAGCAGATTGTAATACTATCACTAGGATTTGTTAGTACTCCGGTTTTATTGCTTTCATCTTATCATTTCATTTCATCAGGAATGGCAATGACTATTCATTTCGTTTATCCTGTATTTGTTTTGATTGGTTGCTTTGTGTTTTTCAATGATAAACCAAATCGAGTTAAAATTTTAAGTGTAATTTTATGTACCCTGGGTATTTTTCTTTTCTATACACCTGGACAAACAGGTAATGCGACTGGAATGCTATTAGCTTTCTCATCTGGTATTACGTATGCTTTTTATATCATTTATCTTGACAAGAGTGGGCTTTCAAGTATAAAGCCATTCACATTGGGATTCTACCTGGCCCTTGTCTCATCAGTTGAATTAGGTATATTTACTGCATTGACAAATTCATTTAGCAATTTGACAGTTATGGGATGGGTTCTAAGCATCTCGTTTGCACTGGTGATGACTATAGGTGCAACTATTTCGTTTCAAGTTGGAGTTAAAGAAATTGGATCTCAACGTGCTTCTATTCTTAGTACTTTTGAGCCGATTACCAGCATCGTTATAGGAGTATTCATATTTTCAGAATCTTTTGGAGTTAAAACCGCAATAGGTGTTTTCGTGATTTTGACTGCAGTTGTTCTGTTAACAGTCTTTGATAGAAAACAGTCAGTATCCAAAAATAATGAAAAATTACTTGATAAAATATCTTAAAATATTATTTGAACAATTTATATTGCTGATTAGGATTAGTAAATCCTGGTCAGTTTTTTTATTGGAGTTTATTACCCGCTTTCCATTCCAATTAAGACAGTTATATGATAAAGTTAATTATGGAGGCTTGATGAATGGGAGTTAGAGTATTCGAATTACTAGATGTAGCAAAAAAACACGGAATTTCCCTAATTGCAGGCGAAAAGGGATTGACCAATAAAGTTAAATGGTTCCGAGTTATGGAAACCAAAGAAATAATAGATTATATGGAAGAAAATTTATTGCTTTTCATAACAGGCTTGGCTATAAACGATGAAAAAGAGTTAATTGAATTGGTTAAAATGCAGAATGAAAAAAAATCTAGTGGAACTGTAGTTCATGTAGGAAGAAATATTAAACGAATACCGGAGGAATTGATAGAATACTGTAATGATAATGATTATCCACTATTTTGGGTTCCTTGGGAATATAATCTTCCAAAGATGATGAAGGATTTCAGCTTGCTGTTTATAGAATCGGAACGTATGGAAAAAGACTTGGAAAATGCATTGAAGAATGCTATTTCCTTCCCGGATAAAGAAGATAACTATATTCCTGTTTTTAATCAGTATGGTTTTCTAGAAGATGATACATATTGTATGTCTATTTTTGAATTCAGTGATATTGAAAACCAGCCGCAATACAATGAAACTGCAAGTATCATTAAAACGGTTGAAAGGATATTGATGTCTTCCGGTGACCGTTCAATGGTGATTGATGGAAAAGGAAGTATTATTGTTTTGTTTTCAAGTTATTCAGCTGATGAAATTAAAAATATTTTATCTAGAGTGTTTAATGCGTTACTTCATACAGAATATGATTTTTATATAGGAACAGGGAAAAATCTGGAGGGTATTACAAAAATATCTGCCAGTTATATACAGGCAATAAATTGTATAAAGGTCAGCAAGCCGAAGGTAGAAACAAACAAAATGATTCATTATGAGGATATTGGAGTATATAAAGTATTGACTTCAGTGTGTGGAAAGGGAGTTTTAAAGGAGTATTATGAAAATTCCATTGGGATATTAGAGGAATACGACAAAACAAATGATACTAATTATAAGGAAGTATTGAGATTATACATAGTTAATAATAGAAGCCTACAAAGAGTAGCAGAAACATTATTTATTCACAGAAACACTGTAAATTATCAAATAACAAAAATTGAGAAAATACTGGAGTGCGATTTATCAAACACTGATGATCGTTTCAAATTGTATTTGGGGTATTGTATTGAAAGTTTTATATAAATATAGGGAGATATTTTAATGGGCGTAGGATTGTTTGATTTATCTATAATATTTATTTATTTTCTGGCAATATTGGGAATAGGATATTTTTCATCTAAAAAGATTGATTCTTTTGACGATTATGCCGTTGCAGGAAGACAGATACCGACAGCCTTGCTTTTTGCAACAATGGCTGCAACTGCAACTGGAGGAGGAGCAACAATAGGCAGGGTTGCCTATGCATATCATACTGGAATAGTAATTTTTGTAATCACAATAGGTTTTGTTTTAAACCAGGTGCTGACAGGAATATTTATAGCTCCCAAAATGAGAGAAATGGGGAATATCTATACTGTTGGCGATGTAATGGGATACTATTATGGAAGGGCCGGTAGGTTTGTAACAGGTATATTTACATTCATATATAGTGTCAGCATATTTGGTGTGCAGTTATTGGCAATGGGTAGGATACTACAGACAATAACCGGATTTGATTTAATTCCCATGACTATTATAGCTTCAGTTATAGTTGTCGTATATACATGGGCAGGAGGTATGTGGGCGGTGATATATACTGATGCAGTGCAATTCATTGTACTTGCTACAGGAATAACCTTGTCGGCAGTCATAATCTACAATAAAGTAGGTGGAGGAGAAGCACTGCTGGCAAATCTGGATGAAATGCATACCTCTATAACGGCAGGATGGCCTGCATTGAAGCTTCTTGCATTTTTTCTCACATTTTTCCTAGGAGAAGCAATAGCTCCTTTTTATGTTCAAAGATACTTGACAACCAAAGATCCAAAGAGCACTAAATGGGGTGTGACATTATTCGGAGTATACTACGGATTTTTTACTATAATGGCTATAGTGATAGGCTTGGCTGGTGTAATACTAATTCCAAATACCAATCCGGACCTTGTAATGAGTATGGTTGTAAGAGAGTTTCTTCCTATAGGAGTTGTGGGCGTTGTATTTGGAGCCATGCTTTCAGCAATAATGTCTACAGGAGACTCCATATTAAACAGCGCAGCTGTAATATTCACAAGAGACATATACAATAAGTTTATCAACCAGGATGCAGACGACCAGAAGCTTTTGAAAGTATCTAAACTGTCAACTATAATAATCGGAGCAGGAGGAATTATGGCTGCAGTAACGGTTCCAAGTGTAATGGATTTGATGATTTACACTTACTATCTGTGGGCGCCTTCCATTGTGCCACCTATTGTAGTTGCTTTGATTTGGGGAAAGGCGATGGAAAGAAAGATTTCACCATATGCAGGAGTACCGTCCATAATTTCAGGTATGATTATTACAGTTATATGGGGTCCCAAAATACTGGGAGAACCATTTGGAATACCTTCACTTATAGCGGGAATAGTAGCAAACCTGGTTGTTCTTATAATAGTGCAGGCAATAACATCCAACTATGAAGCTAAAGGTCTATTTAGACCTGAGGAAATTGACCGGAATGAAGTGGAGAGAGTATAAAGACATATGGAGGTAATAAAATGGTAATCGATTTTATTGTATATTTTTCAGCAGCGGTGGTATTATTTGCGGTATGTGCAACAATAGTTGGATGGATAAAATTTGCCAAACAAAAATAATAAAAACATCAGCGAAATCTCTAATGATATAGTTAGCTGATGTTTTTTGTTTGGTATATTATTTGAGCATTACATAAATCCCTTGAACTGTGATTTGTAAAGATTTGAATATATACCACCTGATTCCAGTAAATCTTCATGGGATCCTTGTTCCTGGATACCGCTGTCGTTGATTACTATGATCTCGTCGGCGTTTTTTATTGTTGAAAGTCTGTGTGCTATTACAAGGACGGTTCTTCCTTTTGACAGTCTTTCCAGTGATTCCTGGATGACTAATTCCGTTGCATTGTCAAGGGCAGAGGTGGCCTCGTCGAGAATGAGTATTGGAGGATTCTTAAGAAAAACCCTTGCAATGGAAAGCCTCTGTTTTTGGCCTCCAGATAGTTTGATTCCTCTTTCACCTATGAAGGTGTCATATCCTTCAGGAAGTGATGTAATGTAGTCGTGGATGCTTGCGCTTCTAGCTGCTTCTATCATTTCCTCGTCCGTAGCATCAAGGTTTCCATATATTATATTTTCCCTTATTGTTCCGGTGAAGAGGAATACATTTTGCTGTACCAGTCCTATATGGCTTCTAAGTGACTTGATTGAAAAATCTTTTATATTTTCGCCGTCTATTTTGATTTCACCATTTGTAACATCGTAAAATCTAGGTATGAGATGGCAGAGTGTTGTTTTTCCTCCACCAGAAGGACCTACAAGAGCAATAGTCTTGCCAGCTTTGATTTTAATATTTACATCTTTGAGAACCTTGTTTTCCTCGTTATCTTCATAGGAGAAGGACACGTTTTCTATTGATATGTCTCCGGTTACATCAGATAGAGTTTTTGGATTTTCAATGTTTTTAATCTTAGGCTCAATAGCCATAAGCTCAGAAAATCTTTCGAATCCAGACATTCCATTCTGGTACTGCTCCGCAAAGTTTGTAAGTTTTTTGAGAGGTTCCAAAAAAAAGCTGATATAAAGAATGAAGGCTAGCATATCTCCGTAGGTTATCCTTTCAAGGTAGACGAAATATCCCCCAAAGGCTATTGTTGCAAGGGTCAGCAGATTCATAAAGAGATAAATTGTCGAATAGAATTCAGCCATTGTCTTGAATGCATCTGTTCTTGAAAGTCTGAAGGTCATGTTACCTTCCTGGAATTTTTCTTCTTCAAATGCTTCGTTTGCAAAAGCTTTTGCAACACGTATACCCGATAAACTGTTTTCTATCTGTGAGTTTACAATTGCAATTTTTTCTTTAACAGTCCTGAATTTTTTTCTCATTTTTAAACTTTTCCATACAGCAAATATGAAGATAAATGGAATGAAGAAGAATATTATTAGAGTTAGTTTCCATTCGATGTTCATCAGTATGATAAAGGAGCCGAAAATCATGATGATTGAAATGAATAGGTCCTCAGGTCCGTGGTGAGCAAGCTCTGTTATGAGGTTAAGGTCGTTGACAAGTCTTGACATGAGCTTTCCTGTCCTACTGTTGTCGAAGAAGCTTATATCCATTGTATGGATATGTCCAAAGAGGTCCTTTCTCATGTCGTATTCCATCCTAACTCCCACAACATGACCCCAGTAGAAGACAATGTAGTTGAAGATGGCTCTGACTATATATAGAACCAGCATTGCTACGGCTGTCATAACCAGGGCTCTCAGATTCTTGTCAGGTATATAGGTGTTCAAAATGTTTCTTGAAAGTAAGGGGAATACAAGGTCCAGACCTGCTATTCCCAAAGCACAGAACATGTCAACCATGAACAACTTCATATGCGGCTTGTAGTATGATGAAAATTTTCTTATTAGATTCATATAACCTCCACGACAGTCATTGTATATTATATTGAATTCTGTCGTAATATTGCAATTTTGATATTAATCCAGTCTGACGCAACATAGTTGCTTTGTTTATAGCTTAAGAAAGTTAAAATATGCATAACCCAGATGCATCCATTACTATTTGATTTGTTTTGACACAATATGTATATCCGATAT
>NZ_CEZJXU010000006.1:0-20613 GCF_983023055.1 Dethiosulfatibacter sp.
TTGGTTCCCTTATCCCTGATTATCTCAGCTCTTTTAATATAGTTTTTATCATTTACAAGGAGGGCTCCTCCTTCTCCCATTGTATAGTTCTTGGTGTCATGGAAACTATAAGCTCCCATGTGGCCTATGGATCCAAGTTGTTTCCCCTTGTATGTGGCCATGATTCCCTGGGCGGCATCTTCCACTACACCTATTCCGTATTTTGCTGCAAGGTCCATTATAATATCCATCTCGCAGGCTACACCTCCGTAATGGACAGGTATAATGGCTTTGGTCCTTTTAGTTATAGCTTCCTCTATTAGGTTCTCGTCCATGTTCATGGTATCTGGCCTTATGTCCACGAATACAATTTTTGCCCCTCTAAGTACAAAGGCATTCACCGTCGACACAAAGGTGAAGGATGGTGCTATGATTTCGTCACCTTCTTCAATATCCAGAAGCAGTGCTGCCATTTCAAGGGCATGGGTGCAGGATGTGGTGAGAAGTGCCTTTTTGGTGCCGGACAATTTTTCAATGATCCTGCTGCATTCCATGGTAAACTCTCCGTCTCCGCTTATCTTCCCATTCTCTATGGCTTTCTTCATATATTCGATTTCATTGCCCAGGCTAAGGGGCTTATTGAATGGTATCATCATATCTTTATCCTTTTTCTTATTTTTTCCTGCAATGTCTTCATCATGTTTGTGTTTTTTAGATACAGAAAGTATATGAGTATGAAATATACCAGGGCTCCGGCTCCTACTGTTGAAATAAGTTTTATGAACCTTATTATACTTGTTCCCGATGTTATAGATAATAATGAAGACATTGATTTAACCACTAGAGCCATAGGTACCGATGCAATTATGGATTTCACCATTATTGACAGTATATTTTTATATTCAATTTCAAGATTTTTATTCTTTAAAAGATAAATCTTCACAATAACACTAAGGGTTGCAACTATGCTGGTGGCAAGAGCCAGTCCGTTGTGTGCATGTATCTCACAAGGATAAGATTCAGTATTATATTTAGTACCACTGCTGCCATTCCAATTTTCATGGTTGTCTTTGAATCCTGATATGCATAGTATACCTTGTTGATAAACAGTCCCATACCTGTTGCCGCTATTCCCAGTGAATAGTAGAACAGTGCCGAGGATGTCATATATACCGCTTCAGCATCAAAGGCTCCCCTTGAATAGATTACGTCTACTATTTCATGATTTAGGGTAGTCAATCCTGCAGTTAACGGTATCACCAGTATTGTTATCATGTTCATTGAGTAGGTGAACATTTTCTTTAGCTTCTCTTTATCGTCCTTCACTATCCATTCGGAAAATGATGGATAAATGACAGTTACCATTGCTGTAATAAAAAGTCCGTTTATGGCATACCTGGTCTGTGCCGCATAGCGCAGTGCAGAGATGCTTCCCTCCACAAGGGTGGATGCAAGAGTTCTGTCAACAATAAGGTTAATCTGCATAATTATTGCCGAGATCATTAATGGAAACATTATACTATAGGTTGCCTTCAGATATTCGTCCTTTATTTTAAGAGATATTTTTTTTCCTGTATCTTTTGACAATGGCAGGTATATTAAAAGTGCTCTCAGTCCATATGCCAGTATATTGCTGACTATTAGTCCTTCCATGCCAAACCTGTCATAGAATATGGCAAGATATGATACTACGACTGCATTGACCAGCATTCCGCCGCTTGCCACTAGAAAGAATCTGTTCCTTGAATGGTTGAAGGCTTCAAAAATGGAATACATGAAATTACAATAAATAATAGGAAGTCCTATTCTAAGATATCTGGTGGTGATAGATAGCTCTTCTCCTGTAAAGCCTACTGCAAATATCTTTACAAGAGGCTTGGCAAAAATATATGCAATGCTTATTACTATAAAGGAAACCAGGGTGAAGAGTACTGCCATATTGTTTATATATTCACCTTCCGTAGTTTTCTTTTCATTTCTTATTCTTGAAAGGATGGGAATTATGGCAGCACTAAGTCCCGCTCCTGCAAGTCCGAAGATCACAGCATAGATGCTGTTGGATACGAAGTATGCATCAGTTGTGAAGTCCGAACCGAATCGGTATGCTATCATAACCTCCCTGAAGAAGCCTGTGAGCTTGCTTATGGAGGTTATTATGAGTATCCCTATGGTTGCCTTTATCATTGTGTTTTTTTTCATGGGTTCACCTTTATCATTCAAAGTGCGGTTTTAGAAGTTCAATCAATTTATATACCATGGTTGCAGGTGCCATCTTTGAAGGTGTTTTATCTTCATAATCTTTGCACAGCTTTTTTGCATTACTTATTGCCTTGTCTAAATCGCCATATTCAATCAACAAATCAAATATATCTTCACTGTTTTTTCTATATTTATCAACACCAGCTCTTGCAAATATATCACTTAATTTGTCATAATATTCACTTCTATGAATGTCTGAATTATAGTAATTGAAATGAAGCAAAAACCATATCTCAATGCACTGATTTGACCACGCTGCATGCCATTTTTCAGGTTTTATTTGACTTTCATTCATGGAATCTATTATTCCGGCGGTGTTGTCGAAATTATCAATTGGAAAATCATCTGAATCATACACTAACCAAATGTGATCATACTCCTTACCTTGTTTTCTATTTTTTTCCAAAATGTCTTTTGCATAGTTAAGCAAAGAAATAGTATTTCTTCCAGTTCCTCTTATTTCTAATTTTATTCGATTATTGATTTTATTGTCATATTTTTCTTCTATTTTATTCTTAATACTATTGAAGTAATTTGGTTCCGTTTTGGTGCCTTCACAGATTATTAAAAATCTTTCGGGATGAACCAGCTTAACTCCTTCTTTTCTCTTTCTCTTGACAGTTCTTCTTTTGATTTCATCTTTTTTGAGAGGCTTTTTGCTCATACATCAGCACCTCCCAATTTATTATATTTTGAAAATATGGATCCGCACCATATCTACCTTCAAGATACTGCTTGTCGAATCTTACATTTTTTCTGACCAATTCACCTTTTTCATCCCTCAATTCAATAAGGGAATATAATTCTGAACAGTCTCTGCTATTCTTTGCTGTAAACCATATCTCATCTCGTCTGAAAAGATCATTTTTCATAACAGTCATATCATGAGAAGTAAATATAAGCTGTGCTCCAAATATGTTTATTTCATCATTCTTAAACAATTTGATTATATATTTTAATAATTTTGGATGCAATTTAGCATCCAATTCATCAATTATTACAAGCTTGCCATTTACCAAACCATCCAATATCTTAGGCAATAGACTCATTATCTTAATGGTTCCACTGGATTCGTCAAACAAACTTAATGAATATTTTTTGTTGTCACGCTTTCGTATAGTAATTATGTCTTCAACTCTACCTTTTTCGTCCTTCTTGATTACTATATCATTAATATCAATATCCATCTCATTAAGTGATGATATAATAACATCCTTGACTTTTTTCTGAACAGGAAACATCACTTGTCTATCTTCCTTATATTCACCATAATGACTGTATTCGCACTTGCTGAACCAGTCAACAACTGTGTTAATGATTGAAATATTATAGTTGATCTTAAGAAATGACAAATAAGGAATTTTCGAGGAAATCTCAGTTTTAGATACTGATTTCAACAAATTCCCATTTGATATTTCATTATTGCTTCTAAAAAAAACCTCGATATTTCTCTTTCCTCCGACATTGATTTTATAGAGACTTTCATTAATAATTTCATTGTTATGATAACTTATATAATAATTGAATTCAATATTACTCTGTCTGAAAATAGCATTAAATGAGGTCGGCGCTTCTCTAGATTCATCGTCAAGCATAAATGGAACAGTCTGATTTTGGCTCAATTCTTTTTTTTCATTGTTATCTTCAAACATAACAACAGGATACATGATTTTGCTTGTCAAATGCCACAGGGCTTCGAGTACTGTCGACTTTCCGCTTCCGTTTGGTCCGTATATTGACGCTACCGGTATAAATCTTTCTCCATCTTTTGGGTCAACCAAGATTGTCTCTTCCAATTCAGTGATTGTTGCAGCCTGCATATCAAGTGTAGTTTCATATTGAAAACACTTATAATTTTCAAAAGTAAATTGAATTAACATTTAAACACCTCGCGAATTTTTTATTCGTGTATATATGAATATTATACAATTTTTGATTTCAATTTACAAGTTTACGAATATTTTATTCTTAATCGATTTGTTCATGAGACCCCTTTATCCATATATTTTTTGCAAATCGTAATTCCAGCGTTTTTTAAATTGTATCATATTTCATAATATCTTATCCACGAAATATCTGCCGTCATGTATGAATTTGATGATTTTTCACCAGTGTTAGCAATATTTCATTTCATATTGAATTGTTACTATTCTAGATGATATACTTAATTAAAAAAAGACAATGGGGACAGACCCCAATGTCTTTTTTGAGAAGGAGTAAGTATTGAAGAAATCTTTAAAGAAAAAAATCAAAAAAAACCTTATATTATACAGAATTGCCTGCATTGCCAAAGAATTTTATCACAAGCATTTCCTCGATGTAATGACTTATACCAGAAAGAAATTCAGAGAAGAGATCGGGAGAGAGTTGGACCTTGAGAACCCATTATCATACAACGACAAGCTTCAGTGGCTCAAGTTCAATTGGCGGGACAACCTAGCAGTCCTCTGTTCAGACAAGGTTCTTGTTAGGGATTATGTCCGAGACAAGGGCTTTGCTGACATATTAAACGAAACCTATGGAATATACGACAGCATTGATGAAATTGATATTGATGATTTCCCCGAGAAATTTGTACTGAAAGCAAATCACGGTTCCGGATGGAACAGTATCTGTACGAACAGAAACTCCTACAATTGGAAACGAGAAAAGTACAAACTCAACACCTGGATGAACCTTAACTATTACTGGAAAAATATGGAGTGGGTATACAAGGATATCAAGCCAAAAATACTCTGCGAAAGATTTCTGGAAGAGGATGGAACAATACTTCCAACGGACTATAAGATTTTTTGTTTCAATGGAAAACCTGAATTTACCTACGTCTGTGTGGATAGGGATACCGATGTCAAGTTCGACTATTACGACCTTGACTGGGTTAAACACAAGATTGGAAAGGGATGTGAAATCAGTGACAGAGAATTACCAAAGCCGGAAAACTATGAATATATGCTGGAAATATCAAGAGCCTTATCAGCACCATTCCCCCATGCAAGGATTGACCTTTACGAGATCTCGGGCAAGGTTATTTTCGGTGAAATCACCATGTACCCAAGCGACGGCCTGGATAGGTTTACCCCGGAAGAGCAAGATTTCATTATAGGAAACATGTTAGAATTGCCAGATATCCTGTGATGAAATTTTTAACACATTAAATTAGGAGTAAATATTGAAGAAGTCCTTTAAAAAAACAATGAAGCAAAATCCAGTCAGCTATAGGTATATCTCACTCGTAAAGCAATACTACCATATGAAATTTATTGATGAAATAGTCTATACAAGAAAGAAGTTCAGAAAAGAAATGGGTAGAGACTTGAACCTTGAGAATCCCATTTTATATAACGATAAAATGCAGTGGCTTAAATTCAATTGGAAAGATGATCTCGCTGCCCTATGTTCTGACAAGTGTCTTGTAATGGATTATGTAAGGGATAAGGGTTTTGAAGACATATTAAATGATATACACGGCATCTATGAAAGCACAGATGAAATTGACATAAATACCTTTCCTGAGAAATTTGTACTGAAGGCAAATCATGGTTCGGGATGGAACAGTATTTGCGAAAACAGGGAAAACTATAACTGGAAAAGGGAAAAGTATAAGCTTGATACCTGGATGAAATTGAACTATTACTGGAAAAATATGGAGTGGGTTTACAAGGATATTAAACCTAGGATACTCTGTGAGAAGTATCTTGAAGAGAAAGAGGGTGAACCTCCTATTGATTACAAGATATACTGCTTCAATGGGCAGCCGCAATTTACATATACCTGCATAGACAGGCACACGGGAGTAATATACGACTATTACGACCTGGACTGGAATAAGCACCTAGTAGAATGGGGTGGAAGCTGCGGGAGCAACCGTTCAATACCCAGGCCAGTAAATTATGAATACATGCTTGAAATAGCTCGGGTTCTTTCAGAGCCTTTCCCACAGGCCAGAATAGATCTGTACGAAGTAGCCGGCAAGGTCATTTTTGGTGAAATAACTCTGTCCCCTAGTAGCGGACTGGATAAATTCAAGAATGAAAAAGATGAAATCAGATTTGGAGAAATGCTGGAATTACCCAAAAGACATTAGGGACAGACCCTACTGTCTTTTTTTAGCTTAAGAAGTCTAATCATTGTGGTCCCTGTAGTTAAGTCCAGTAAATTTGATACAATGAATCTAGCGACTGCAGCCATTACGGCTGATGATGCCAGGGATTTCATTATTATTGACAGTATCTTGTCATATTCGATTTCAAGGTTCTTTTTCCTTAGAAGCCAAAACTTCAGTGAGGTATGGAAAAGGGCGACTATGCTTGTTGCAAGGGCAAGGCCGTTGTGGGCCATGTATCTTACAAGTATCAGGTTAAGTATTATATTCAGGATTACGGCTATTATTCCCGTTTTCATGGTTGTCTTTGAATCGTTATATGCGTAGTATACCTTGTTTATGAACATTCCCATGCCGCTTCCCGCCATTCCTATGGAATAGTAGAACAATGCAGATGATGTCATTAGGGCGTCCTCTGCATTGAAGGATCCCCTGGAATAGACTACATCTACGATTTCTGTGTTAAGGGTCATTATTCCTATGGTTATGGGAATGACAAGTATTGTAATCATGCTGACTGCATAGGTGAACATCTTCTTCAGCTTCTCTTTGTCACCCTTGACTATCCATTCGGAAAAGGATGGATATATGACTGTGACCATGGAGAAAATAAGAAGGCCGTTCACTGAGGTTCTTACCTGTGATGCATATTGAAGGGAAGATATGCTTCCCTCTACAAGGGTCGATGCCAGAGTTCTGTCTATTGCAAGATTGATATAGGATATTATGCTGGATATCATTATAGGCAGCATTATGTTGTATGTGGCTCTCAGGTATTCATCCCCCAGGTCAAGCCTCTGGAATTTTCCCCTGAATTTTCTAAGAGGCACATATATGTAGAGAGCCCTAAGTCCGTAGGCCAGTATGTTGCTGACAATGAGTCCCGGTATTCCAAATCTTTCGTAAAACAGTGCAAGGTATGCCACCACTACTATGTTCATTATTATTCCACCGCTGGCAACTATGTAGAATTTGTTCTTCGAATGGCTGAAGGACTGGTATATGGAATACATGAAATTGAAGAATATGACGGGCAGACCTATTCTCAGATAGGAGACTGTGGTATCAAGCTGGGCTCCTGAAAAGCCTACTGCAAATATCTTAACGAGAGGCTTTGCCAATATGAATGACAACATAATCAACCCAAGTGAAACCAGAGTAAAGAGTTTTGTTATGTTTCTTATATAGTCGCCTTCGGTTATCCTTTTCTCATCCCTTACCCTGGAGAGTACGGGAATAATGGCTGCACCAAGACCAGCCCCGGCTAAACCGAAGATTACTCCATAAATGCTGTTGGATATGAAGTATGCGTCAGTTGTGAAGTCGGAGCCGAAGCGGTATGCAATCATAACCTCGCGAAAGAATCCCGTAAGCTTGCTCAGGGAGGTTATGATCATTATTCCTATTGTGGCTTTTATCATTGTACGTGTTTTCATGTCGTCCTCCAGACAGTGGGGACAGTCCCTACTGTCTTGCTGCTTACTTTTTATTTCTGCGTTTTAGCTTCCTCACTGTCTTTTTCCACAGAAGCGATGCCACCTGGCTGTAAGTATCCACATTCCACATGATCTTGAGATAGGCAGGCAGTCTTGTCATTCTTACTATAAAGGAAGCATTTTCCATTCCCTTGCTGTATATATACCACCCTATCATGAAGCCTCCGAATCTGGAGGGATTGTTAAGATGATGATAGAGTTTCTTTTCGATTTTCGTATAAGGTATGGCATTCATCTTGTCCATGAAGGATTTCGGCATGTCTGTGCTGAATTCCTTATCCAAGAAATTCATTCCCTGCTTTATGGTGAATATGAGTTTCTTCTCCTCTGCAAGTTTTATGATTTTGTCCCAGTCAATGTCATTTCTTCTCTTCTCCATTACCTTCATCACATCAGGAATCCATCTGATGGCCGACACACGGTTCCATCTGAGACCATGAGCCATATTATGTACTATCTGCATCTCAGGATTGAGTATCTTAACATACCTTCCCATGTAGTTTACTGTTTCAATATTTTCCCAGTAGGATTCCTCGGAACCCTTCCAGCAGGATTGGAATATTACATCCCAGTGAAGATCCAAATGGAAATCCCTGTCGTCGCCCAGGGCAATCTGGTTGCTGTTTTTGAATTTAGTATGGAAGGTTCCCTCTTCCCTGTTGTACCATCCTGCTTTCTCCAGTAGAAGGTATGCCTTCTCCGCATCCTCCCTCCTCACCAGAAGATCTATGTCGTTCATGGGTCTCAGGGCAGGTTCCTCATAGTATGAAGACACCAGGGCCGCACCTTTCAGAAGGATGCACTCTATGTTGTTTTCATCAAAAGACTCCAATACCTTAAGGCTGTTGTGCATTATCATCCTATTCTTATAAAGGAAGTATCTGTATATGCCCTTCATCCTGTTCTTGTTTTCAAAGTCTTCATTTATTAAGGACATCTTTCTGTATAGTGAGGGGATAAGTCTGAAGCTCCCTGCTTCCACATGATCAAAATCTATGGATGAAGTCCAGTTGTTAAAGCTTTCCATTGATGTTTTCTTGTCTTCGTCAAGTATTGCATGTAAAAGGGTCTTTTCAAGACTGTTCATTGTTCTTCTCCCGCCTTCTTTTCATCATCTCTATTATTATCTTCCCATAATCTTCATTGCTTTTCTTGTGGGTTATGCCGTGGTTGGTATAGTGTATTCTTCTTCTCATAACCAAAGAAGGCAATGTTTTGCTGGTGAGTCCTTCTTCTTCTGCACGCTTGAACCAGTCTATGAACTCTCCTGTTTCATATTTGGTTGTTAAATATCCTGCCTTTAGAAAATCTTCCTTTCTTATTAGCATGGTTCCAGGATGTATTCCCTTGAATGGTTCTTTCCTGCATTTGTATTTGTTTCTGAAGTCATCATCAGTATCGGGACTGTAAAATTCTTTCATCATTCCAAAAATTATGTCTTCCGAGTCTTCTTTTGTAATTTCTGATATTCCATCCCTTAACCTGTCTTCCATCCAAATATCGTCTGCATCGAGAAAAGCAAGGTAGATGCCTGTTGACTTTTCAACGCCCAGGTTTCTGGCTGATGCCGCTCCACTGTTTTCCTGTTTCAAATAGGTTATTTTGTCGCCGTATTTCTTGCAGACCGCTTCCGTGTTGTCTGTTGATCCGTCATCTACTACTAGGATTTCAGAAATCTTGAAGCTTTGGTTCATGACGCTTTCAATGGCTTCGTCTATATATTTTTCTCCATTGTATACAGGGATTACTACGCTTATTCTATGTTTTTTTCTTCTGATTATAGAGTTTTTTACAGCCTTCATGAGGTTTATATTTGTCATAGCCGTATTGCTGGAAAGATTTGATTCATGAACCCTCTTCATAAGAAGGTTTTCATCAATTACTTCCATTTTAAATCCCAGGTCCCTAGCTCTCAGAAACCAGTCGCTGTCTTCACCAGTCTTGAAGCTTTCATCAAAATAGCCTATTTTCAGAAAGTCCTCTTTTCTAATTATAAGAGAACTTGGTATATATCCTGTCATTTCATTTTCTTCATAGTCCTTCCTTATCCAGTCCGGAAACCTTTCCATTCCTCTGTCAAGGAATAGCTTGTGCTTCGTAAAGGTATAGGATATAGAGGGATTATCTTCCATGAAGCCAATCTGCTTCTGTAGCTTTTCACAGTCCCATTTGTCGTCTGCATCTATGAAGGCCAGGTAGTCTCCTTTTGATGATTTAATTCCCGTGTTCCTGGCTGATGCTACTCCCATGTTTTCCTGGTGGATATATGAGTTTACCAATGATTCTGCGATTTTTCCGGTATCGTCAGTTGAACCGTCGTCTACTAGTATTATTTCTACATTGTCATAAGTCTGGCTTTTTACACTTTCCAATGTTTCTCTTATATGTTTTTCGCCGTTGTATACGGGTATTATTACACTTACCAAGGGTTTATCCATAGTATCACAGTCCTTTTATTATTTCTTCAAGCTTGTTGTTGGTTTTTTCAGTATCTCTTCCTAGAACCATTTCAAATACGGGGACATCTTTCAGTATTTTCGATATATCCTTAAGTGTCCTGTTTCCACTGCCTGGCATCTGGAATATTGTGCTCGCCGAGAGAATGAGAAGTGCCTTTGCAGAGGGTATCCTTGAATATGTTGTCTCTCCCTGTCCAATTCTCGGAATAACTACTGCCCCCAGGGTTGATCTTTTTCTAATTTTTTTGCCCTGGTCCTCCATGAAGAAGTAACCCTTGTCCTCATCTTTTGAGTTTATAGCAAGGTTTTCAAGTCCCGTCACTATTTTGCCGGATTCCCATCTTATCTTGCTGCTTGAGTAGATGCTGAATATGGACCTGTCTTTAGGATTAAGTATGACATAGTCATCCCCAAGGTATTCAAATCCATTGAGGGCCGCTGAAATAGCTGTTGTCGTCTTTCCAGAGCCTCCACTTCCAATGAGGAGTATTCCCTTTCCGTTAATTGATACGGAGGCTCCATGAACCAGTGTCATGGAGTTTTCCTCACAGAAGTGATGGAATATCATTCTCATGGGAGCTGCTTTTTCATAGTAGGGCAGCATATCAAGTCTTGGAATATAGTAATAGGCTTTCTTTGTATTCTTGTCGTATCCTGTTAGCACTTTGCTTTCATGGTTATAGAGGAGGTGCTTTCCATCCTTGTTGTATACTATGAGCTTCTTGTCCTCTGAGGAATCATCTTCAAATTTCTTCCAGGCAGGAATGGGATCTTTCCCTTCTTCATCATGAATTACGAATATTTCAAGGTCTGGGCTTTCTCTGGTGCTTTCCTGGGGGTATACTTTCTTTTCAAATTCTCCTGCAAGATGGGAAAAGGGTCTTGAAAATATGTCCCTGCTATTTTCATTCTGGAAATGCATGGTTATTATGTTTGATCCAATAATCAGCTTTTTACTTGAGTTGAAATCTTTTTGTCTGTTTATATTGAATAAGGCATCCATTACTACTCCGCCTCGTTTGGCCATCCCATGTCTGAAACCTCGTGAATGGGATCAAGAAGAAGCATTTCCTGCATGTCTGAAAACTTCTCTATGACTGGCTTTTCATATACTGTTTCTTCACAGCTTTCTGCAGGCAACTCTCCCTCAACTTCCTTCATGAGGCTTTCCTCAAGTAGGTAGTCACAAAATGTCTGTATCTTTTCATTTATTTCTTCTTCACTCAAGTCAGTGGATATTTGGGACTTGATTATGTCTTCCACTCCAGATCCCTTTTCCAGACCGGTCCATATTTTTGCCGCTGCCTTGTTGAGACTGTAGTAGCATCCACTTTCAAGGTTTATTACTACAAGTTCTCCATCCATAGGCTCGCTGATTACATTCGGTTCATTTGGTTTCAATATTCTTCCCATTATATGCACTCCTGTTATTTGATTTTTTGAATTTTTTTGCCTAGGTTTACTGCTTTTTGTCCTATTTTCTGTATGAAAAGTCCTGTCTTGACCCTGATAATCTGTATTCTTGTAAGATATTCAAAGGTTTTTATCTTTTCCGTCAGGACTTCGTTGATTATTTCAACTTTTCCTTCTCCATATTCTTCCTTGAGACTTTTCCTGCAACTGTCCATATAGGGAATCTTGTAGATATCGAGACCTGTTTTCCTAGCCATGTACCCATCCAGCTCACAGGGATTGTCTGACACCGCAATGAGTCCAAGGTTTACCGACTTTCCTTCAAGGGGACCATGTCCCTCCATTGCAGGGCATCCGTCAAGGATTGAAAGATCAGGCTTTATGAATCTGTTAACATCTGCCAACACCCTGTCGAGGAAGGGATGATATATGGACTTGTCTTCCAGCGACAGGCATCCGAACTGGTTTTTTAGTATTCCAGTATAGACTGCCATGCTGTGGGTCTTTATTTTAGCCATTGATATGAAGAAATGGTCTTCTGAAAATATTTCACTCATTTCTATTTCCTTTTTGAAATATTCTCCCTTGAAGTCATATATCCTTCTCGGCTCTGTCCTAAGGTTGTAAAGGTGAAGGTTTCTGAATCTCTTTTCCAGCTCTCTGAAGAATTCCTTGTTGAATTTATCCCTTGCCCTACCATTTCTTCCGCTGTCTGATTCCACGATATATACTTCTGCTGTCGGATTGATTGCAAAAATCCACTCTACAGTTTCCTTTAGAAGCCATAGAGGGGTGGTGCATCCGTGACATTCGTTTTCATCCCTTGATGTAGTGATGTTTGGCTTTATTATTATCCTTTTGCTTTCCTTAAGACTACTTGAAAGGTTCAGTCCTTCCACTACTCCCTTGAAGGTGCCCAGGGTGTAGTCTTCTTTATTTAAAAGGTAGATTTTCGACATGCTCTCAGCTCCTTTGCTGCTGATTTCATTCCTTAAGTCCTCAATAAAATTTGGGAGGAATTCTTTTGTATTTCCTGTTTATCAAGTTTAAATATATTGCATTGACCATTCTCAATAAAATCATGGGCATGGAGTCGAGGAATTCATAAAGTAACCTATATGTCCTTTCCTCTTTGGTGCTGAGAAAATACATGGTTCCCTTCTTTTCTTTAGTTGGAATTGGAACCTTCATGTCATTTCCCAATCCTTCTTCATAGGGGAGGTTGAGAAATCCCATGATTTTATGCAATGTTTCTTCCCTGTTTTTTATGAGGTTGTCGTAGTCTATTATTTTTATATTCATGTTTTTCCCTGCGAAATTCGCCGCATATCTGTCAAAGACTGCAGTTTCGTAAAGGGTTTTCAAGCTCTTGATTTTCTTATGTCTTGTTGATTTCATGTTGAGGGTTGAATTCACACTGTCTATTATATCCCTTTTCACATAGAGGAATCTAAGGTTTTCTATATTGTCGTTGATTCTTTCCATTATTATTGCATTGTCGGGAGTCTTTTCGATATATGTTTTCTTACCCACGGTGGTGGCAAGATCCATCATGAACTGGTGGTAGAAGGAATATTTGTCATATGTTGGGTTTTCCTTTAAATATTCCCCCCGAGCTCCTGAATTTTTGTAATATTTGGACTTCATGAAATCCCGGCTGTATTTGCCGTATTCCAGGTCATTTTCTATTTTACCACACTGTTTCATGAAGTGGGAAAAGTAATAGCTCTCGTCGGGTCTAGTATTGCCCTCCACCTGTCTTGTGACTGTGAGTATGTCTTCGTGACAAGACAACAGCCTTCCAAGCCAGGTTTCCCCGGACCTTTCTTTTCCCACAATAAATATTCCCTCGGGGATGTTTTCATATTCCTGTAGGTCTGTTGATTTATTGTTCATTTCATCATCTCCGTATATGCTCTTCTTTTGCTTTGTGAATCATAATTTCGTTATTTTTTTAAATTGTATCATATTTCACTATGCTTTTTCCATGGAATATCTGCGGAAAGGGTGAATGTCCTTCATTATTATCAACACTTCATTTGTTATTGAATTCTTCCTACTCTAAATGATATACTTATTTAATATACACGGAGGTTCAGAATGTTTAATTCACAAATCACTAAAACTATTTCGACTTTTCCTCAGGATATTTTGAAGAAGGAAGCCCTTTCAGACATCAGAGGCAGTAGTCTGACATATATGAATAAAAAGACAATGGGGACAGACCCCAATGTCTTTTTTGAGAAGGAGTAAGTATTGAAGAAATCTTTAAAGAAAAAAATCAAAAAAAACCTTATATTATACAGAATTGCCTGCATTGCCAAAGAATTTTATCACAAGCATTTCCTCGATGTAATGACTTATACCAGAAAGAAATTCAGAGAAGAGATCGGGAGAGAGTTGGACCTTGAGAACCCATTATCATACAACGACAAGCTTCAGTGGCTCAAGTTCAATTGGCGGGACAACCTAGCAGTCCTCTGTTCAGACAAGGTTCTTGTTAGGGATTATGTCCGAGACAAGGGCTTTGCTGACATATTAAACGAAACCTATGGAATATACGACAGCATTGATGAAATTGATATTGATGATTTCCCCGAGAAATTTGTACTGAAAGCAAATCACGGTTCCGGATGGAACAGTATCTGTACGAACAGAAACTCCTACAATTGGAAACGAGAAAAGTACAAACTCAACACCTGGATGAACCTTAACTATTACTGGAAAAATATGGAGTGGGTATACAAGGATATCAAGCCAAAAATACTCTGCGAAAGATTTCTGGAAGAGGATGGAACAATACTTCCAACGGACTATAAGATTTTTTGTTTCAATGGAAAACCTGAATTTACCTACGTCTGTGTGGATAGGGATACCGATGTCAAGTTCGACTATTACGACCTTGACTGGGTTAAACACAAGATTGGAAAGGGATGTGAAATCAGTGACAGAGAATTACCAAAGCCGGAAAACTATGAATATATGCTGGAAATATCAAGAGCCTTATCAGCACCATTCCCCCATGCAAGGATTGACCTTTACGAGATCTCGGGCAAGGTTATTTTCGGTGAAATCACCATGTACCCAAGCGACGGCCTGGATAGGTTTACCCCGGAAGAGCAAGATTTCATTATAGGAAACATGTTAGAATTGCCAGATATCCTGTGATGAAATTTTTAACACATTAAATTAGGAGTAAATATTGAAGAAGTCCTTTAAAAAAACAATGAAGCAAAATCCAGTCAGCTATAGGTATATCTCACTCGTAAAGCAATACTACCATATGAAATTTATTGATGAAATAGTCTATACAAGAAAGAAGTTCAGAAAAGAAATGGGTAGAGACTTGAACCTTGAGAATCCCATTTTATATAACGATAAAATGCAGTGGCTTAAATTCAATTGGAAAGATGATCTCGCTGCCCTATGTTCTGACAAGTGTCTTGTAATGGATTATGTAAGGGATAAGGGTTTTGAAGACATATTAAATGATATACACGGCATCTATGAAAGCACAGATGAAATTGACATAAATACCTTTCCTGAGAAATTTGTACTGAAGGCAAATCATGGTTCGGGATGGAACAGTATTTGCGAAAACAGGGAAAACTATAACTGGAAAAGGGAAAAGTATAAGCTTGATACCTGGATGAAATTGAACTATTACTGGAAAAATATGGAGTGGGTTTACAAGGATATTAAACCTAGGATACTCTGTGAGAAGTATCTTGAAGAGAAAGAGGGTGAACCTCCTATTGATTACAAGATATACTGCTTCAATGGGCAGCCGCAATTTACATATACCTGCATAGACAGGCACACGGGAGTAATATACGACTATTACGACCTGGACTGGAATAAGCACCTAGTAGAATGGGGTGGAAGCTGCGGGAGCAACCGTTCAATACCCAGGCCAGTAAATTATGAATACATGCTTGAAATAGCTCGGGTTCTTTCAGAGCCTTTCCCACAGGCCAGAATAGATCTGTACGAAGTAGCCGGCAAGGTCATTTTTGGTGAAATAACTCTGTCCCCTAGTAGCGGACTGGATAAATTCAAGAATGAAAAAGATGAAATCAGATTTGGAGAAATGCTGGAATTACCCAAAAGACATTAGGGACAGACCCTACTGTCTTTTTTGTTATTCATTAACGGACCATCTCTTTGAAAAGTTCAGCATAAGAGGCTGATATTTTCATATAGTCGTATTTGTCTTCTATAAGTTTACTGCTCTCCCTAAGAAAGTCTGGGTTCCTTTTGCTGTCCAATACCTGAAGAAGTTTCTCCGCAAGCTTTCTGTAGTCTTCAGCCGGGCAGTAGTAGTTCGCCCTGCCCAGGGTTACTTCCCGTACTGCCGAGTTGTCCGCCAGAAGGCAGGTCACCTCGGCATACATCGCTTCAACTGCAGACATGCCAAATCCTTCGAAAGAGGAGGTATTTACGAAGATCCGAGCATTTTTCAAAATTTTGTCGAATTCACTCTTCGGCAGGTATCCTGTGAGATCCAGCCTTCCTGACTTTTTAAGTCTTTCTGCAAGGGTATTTGTTTCTTCATCATCCCTGTATAGGGATCCTGATATGACCAGGTTGCAGTCTGTCTTGTCCATTATGGACTCGTATGCCTTCAGTAGTGTTTTCAGATTTTTATGTTTATAGGCCATGTTGTTGGCAAATATGTACTCGGGTGGTAATCCATCTGACAGGGGGACAGACCCCTTGTCTGGTACAAACTTGTCCGAGAAATATATGGGGTTGTAGATAAGTCTTGTCTTTTCCCTGTATTCTCCATAATGCTTCTTGAGCTCGTCCCTGTCATAATCAGATATTGCAACTATGACTTCCCTTTTTTTAAAGTCATTGCCATAAAGGTGGTGGAATATTCTATTTTCGTATACCCTGAATGCTGACGGGTTCGACTTGAACTGTATATCGTGGGGAATCACAGCAGTTGGAATATTGAATCTGGAAAATCCTGTATATGCAACTGGGAAAAGCAACCTGTCTACTTCGTATTTTTCAATCAGCTTAGGTAGCATGAATGTTCTGAACCATATTCCATAGAACAACTTTATTTTGAAAAAGCCCTTGTGCATATTCACAGTCACGTAGTTGATATCCTCGGAGATATCCTCGAACTTGTCTTTTGCCTCTTCCAGTCCGAATACTGTTATATCCTTCCCATATCCAAGGTTGCAAAGTCCCTTTATTAGATTCATGAGGACCTGTTCCTTTCCTCCTTCGTATTTTTTGCTGAAGAAGGATCCGTCTATTCCTATTTTCAATGTTTACTCCTTTATTACCTTCAGTGTTTCCTCTGCAGTTTTTTCCCATGTGAAGAGCCTGTGTCTTTCATTGCCTTTTGTTATCAGTTCATTCCTTAGCTCATCATCATTAAGAAGCCGAAGAATTTTTTCCCCGATCATTTCCAAGTCATGTGGGTCCACCAGTATTGCAGCATCTCCTGCAACTTCAGGTATGGACGATACATTTGAGGCTATTACAGGAGTTCCAGAAGCCATTGCTTCTATTGGTGGAAATCCGAATCCTTCGTAGAAGGAACAGTACAGGAGCATTTCCGCATTTTCATAACTCCAAGCAAGTTCCTCATCACTTAGGTATCCGGGGAGCAGCACCCTGTCCTCCAGGTTGTTATCCTTAATGTATTCATGTATTTCATCTGACTTCCAGGCAAATCCTCCTGCAAAGAGCAGCTTGCAGTCTGTCATGTCCTTAATCCTGTCGAAGGCTTTTATTATTCCCAGGTTATTCTTTCTCGGAGTTATTGTTCCTACAACGAGAAGGAATTTATCATTTCCCATCAATGCTTCAGGTCTTTCCTTCTCCCTTGATGAATACTTGATTGTACCAAGGTGGATGGATTTAACATTTTTTCTGTCAGGAAAGTATTTAATCAGGTCCCTCTTCGTTGATTCCGATACTGTGATTATTTCATCCGCTCTTTTTATGGAGCTGTCGAAGAAAAGTCTCATGTATATCCTTGCATATATGGCGCTTCCCTCCCCGTAAATCTTGTATGCCATATCGTGGACGGTCACTATGTTTCTGCATTTTGCCATGAGGGGCATTGTGAAGGCAGGGTTTAACATGAGATCAATCTTTTCCCTCTTTATTTGAAGGGGAAGGTGCACCTGTTCCGTAAAGAGTCTTGTATATTTGTTTTTTGAGGCTAAGGGCAGATCTATTATCTCTATTTTTTCGTTTATTAGTCCTCTGATTTTAGGACCGCATGATGAAAAAAGTATGTATTCATCATCGGAAATATTTGCTAGATTGTTTATTAGATTTATTGTATAGTTCCCTATTCCAGAATTGTTGTCGGAAAGTGTGAGTGCGTTGATTCCTATTTTCAATATTATTGTCCGTCCTTCCAGATGCTTTTAAGTCTTTCTACATTTGATTCCCAGGTAAACCGTTCTTCCATGAATTCCACACCCTTTATAGACATGTTACTTCTCAATTCAGGATCTCTTATGAGTCTGTCAACAGCTTCAATGATTTCACTGTCTCCGTCCATTGTCATTACAGTTTCGCCATCGATTCCCGGTATCCCATTTAGTGCCATAGGTGTTGCCACTACAGGCAGTCCTGCTGCAAGAGCTTCGAGTATCTTGTTCTGAAGTCCCGTTCCCGAATTCATCAGATATACTCCAATTTCCGATTCCAGAAGAATCTCAACCATGTCCCTTACATTGCTTTTGACTATGATGTCATTGCCGTTATGGAGGTTTCTGATTCTTCTGCCAGGGTTTCTTCCTGCTATTATATATTTATAGTCCGGATGTTTCTCGTGAATCTGCGGCCATATCCTTTCAGCAAAATATATGGCTGCTTCTGCATTTGGGAAGTAGTTCATATTTCCGTGAAATAATATCTGCTTTTTCTTTTTTATATCGTATCCCCTTATTATTTCCCGGGAAATGTATGTCCCATTAGGGTTAACAGCCTTGTTTTCAAGATTTGATTTTTTCGCGTCATAATCCGATACAAAAACTGTTCTGTCATATTCCATGGCGATATTTCTTTCATAGTCTTCAAGGAGCCTTCCCTCCATGTTCATGATCCATCTTTTGAATCCTATCTCCTTATCCGCCCTTCTTTTCATATTCAGGGACAAAAGGTCTATCATATCAAGAAAAGCCTTGGATTGAAAATCATCATCAGAGATGTGTTTCACTTTCATGATTCCATATTCCGCCATTCTCACAGTTTGTACGTGGATGATGTCTGGTGCGATCCTTGCCATAGCCTCTTGTACTTTCTCCATTTCACTTTTCCTTGTGAACATATTTACCTGTAATGGTTTCCCATTTACAATGGTTTTCAGCGCATTAAAAAACATAAGGGGCTTTGAAATATTTATATGGTGCACCTCTTTGCAGAGATTTTCAAATCCAAGTACGTCTCCCGACTTTTCCTCCGTTGGAAAGGTGAAGAGATAAATGTCGTTGTCCTTTGAAAGTCTCTTTATCTGGTTGTATGCTATTAACTGGTCTCCCTTGTTGGGAGGCCAGGGATGTCTAGGAGTTATATACGCGATTTTAAGCTCTTCCATAGTCTTCGCCAAACCTTATTATATCGTCTTCCTCCAGATAGTCTCCCATCTGAACCTCGATTATCTCAAGGGGAAATGCTTCCCTGTTTTCAAGATTATATCATATTCATGGTGGTGCTATCCAGTGTAAGAAAAGACACTAGGGACAGACCCCATTGTCCTGATCAAAAAAGACAGTGGGGTCTGTCCCCAATGTCAGGCATGTTCTACAAAATATTTACTGACACCTGTTACTTTCACTATCTGTCTTATGCTTGTGCCGTCTAATATTTTCAATTTCTTCAATAAGTTTTTAGCTTTATCTTTTTCCATCACACTTAAAGATTCTGCCTTAACACCATACTCATTCTCTATAAGCGCGGCTAGTTCTTCTTCAGTCAGTTTTAACCTTTTGTCAAAATCAAGACATTTATCTTCATTTACCATATTTGTGTATTCCATGAATTTCTTTGCAGCCGTTACACTGTTTTGTGAAAACATCCTAAGTATAAGATCCACATCAACAATCTTCCTGTATCCGAGATATTCGTTATAACTGCTCCATTTGTAGCTTGCTGTACTATTTACCATTTGTGCCTTTACAGGATTCTGATGTATGTATCTTGAAACAGTGAGTAGATATCTTTCATCTTCCACAACTTCACTCTTGAATCTGTCCTGGAAAAGATGGCCTACTCTTTCATTCTTCCAGTTGTACCAGGCTGCATAGTTGGTACTTATCCTCTGCATGACATGTGATATGGGATCTTCATTTTCCTTCATGAGAAAATGAACATGATTGCCCATAAGGCAGTATCCCAAAAGGTTGAAATCACTGGTATTCTTGACTTCCCTGACAATTTTCATAAATTTGTAGTTATCCATATCAGATTCGAAAATGGTTTGCTTGTTAACACCACGCATCATAATGTGATAGATGCCAGTTCTACTTTTTCTTCTTGCCTGTCTTGCCATAAAATCACCCCTCCTCTTCAGACAGTGGGGTCTGTCCCTACTGTCTGACACTTTTGTCTACTGCACAGATTGTCGAACGTTCGTTCTGATAATATATTATCATTTATTTTTAACGATTGCAAGGGAATTACAATATGTTACAAGAAATCCCCAGGAAATCTCAACAAAAAAGACAGTGGGGTCTGTCCCTACTGAAGAAAAGATTAAGTTTACCTCAAAACAGCCGAATACTTATATGGAGGTATTATACATGAATACATTCAATGTTTTACTCGTAGAGCACCATAAAGAGGATATAAAAATCATATCCGACAAACTTAGAAAAATTACTAATTGCAATATATATACATGTTCAAACGGCAACGAAGCCCTTGACCT